>VXMB01000008.1 GCA_009841265.1 Gemmatimonadota bacterium
TGCAGTTGTGCGAATTGCTTCCGGTAGTGGCACTCGATAACGGAATGAATAGATTGGGAATTATAAAGAAAGGTTGACAATTGCCGCCTAACCATGTAGTCTGATTGTAGACCGATTGGAGGGACAGAAACATGGCAGGCAAGTCATTCCGCAAGGGTCTCGGAATCATCGAGTTGATGGAGATGTTCCCCGATGAGGATGCCGCCCGAACGTGGTTTGAGGCAACGCGCTGGCCGAACGGGCGCACCTGCGCCCACTGTGGCAGTGAGCGAACATCCGAGGCATCCCACGCCAAGATGCCGTACTGGTGCGCCGATTGCCGCTCCTACTTCAGCGTGAAGACCGGAACAGTCATGGAGGCCTCCAAAATCAAGTTGCACAAGTGGGCGATTGCCTTCTACCAGATGGTGACAAATCTCAAGGTTGTCAGCTCCATGAAGCTGCATCGTGACATTGGCGTCTCGTACCCAACCGCGCTCTTTCTGAGTCACAGAATCCGCAAGGCGATGCAGGGCGGCGATCCGTTGTTCAGTGGGCCGGTTGAGGCCGACGAAACCTACATCGGCGGCAAGGAAGCCAACAAGCACGAGGCCAAGAAGCTCCATGCCGGACGCGGCGCGGTTGGCAAGTCAGCCGTCGCGGGCATCAAGGACCGCAACACGAACCAGATAACCGCCATGCCCGTTGAGACCACGGATGCCCGCACCTTGCAGGGATTCGTTCACGGCCACACGTACTCCCAGACCGTTGTGTTCACCGACGATGCCCGGGCATACGTCGGCTTGCGCCGCCCGCATGGAGCGGTCAGCCATTCGACGCGTGAGTTTGTTGACGGCATGGCGCATACTAACGGCATCGAGAGTTTCTGGGCGATGCTGAAGCGGGGCTACAACGGGGTGTACCACAAGATGAGTGCCAAGCATCTGAACCGCTACGTCACAGAGTTTGAGTGGCGGCACAACGTGCGGATGGAAGACACCATTGCTCAGATGTCTGACCTCATGCGCGGGACAATCGGCAAGCGGCTTAGGTACAGGGAGATGGTGGCGTGAAACGAGATATGCAACTGATAAAGGCCATACTGAAGTTCGCCGAAGGCAAGCCCGACGCCAACCCGGTCGCATGCCCTGATATTCCGGGCTATACGACTGAGCAAGTGACGTACCATGTCGGGCTGTGCGCCGAGGCGGGCTATATCAAAGCCTCTGCGACGATGGACGCTACTTACATCCGGTACCTCACATGGAACGGCCACGAGGCGCTAGACGGCCTGCGCCAAGCACCCTAAGCCGCTAGCTGGAGCTTCGCCCGTAGGTAGTCCATTCCCCTATCGCCCTTGACGCGATTGCAGGCGCTACACAGTAGTTGCAGATTCCCGATGTGGTCAGTGCCGCCCTTCGCACGCGGCACGATGTGGTCTACGTCAAAGTGACGCGCCTCGAAGTGGTGTCCGCACCCTTCACAATTGCCCGATTGCAAACCGTAGAGCGTGGCCTTGTGTGAGCGGTAAGGCGGCAACGCGCCGAGGTCTGTGCGTTGCGGAATGTCCTCGCGGTGAATCACACCGTCAAATAGCGGGCCTCTATCCTCGCGGATCCGGCGCAGTACCAGGTCAACAGCGAGCGGCGATAGGTCAATGCCTACCCACCGGCGCTCCAAGCGGTCAGCCGCCACCATCGCAGTAGCGCATCCTGCGAATGGGTCAAGCACCACGTCACCCTCGTTTGATGATGCGCGGATGATGCGGTCTAGCAGGGCTAACGGTTTCTGCGTGGGATAGCCCGTGCGCTCCCTATCACTACTGGACAGCACATTGATGTCTGACCACACGTTAGTCAGCCGTCGGCCCGGAGAATCATGCAGGTACCGCTTGCGTCTGGGAATGCCATCAGCGTTGTAGACTAGCAGCCCTTCGCGCTCGAATTGGAGCATCGTCTCTTTGGCGTATCGCCACTGGCGCACATTCCCCTTGAACTCGTAAATCATGTTCGGGCGGTCAGCGTTATTCGTGCAGGATGTTGTGGTGTAGCGTCCACGTTCGTCCTCGTAGCGATAGTCGCGCGCCACCTGCGCAGGGTCTAGAGGTTCGTAGGGCGGATTCCACGTCCACTCATCCCCCCCCCCGTGTAGTAGAGGAGCGATTCGGTAGCCCTACGCAGTTTTTTGCGGGATAGGTTCTCAGCCGAACGATTCCACACAATCTCGTCACGGAAGTTGCGCCTACCAAATATCGCGTCCATCACCAGCTTGAGGTAGTGGCTCATGGTCGGATCGCAGTGGAGATAGATGCTGCCCGTCGGTTTCAGCACGCGTCGCATCTCCAATATCCGCGCCGCCATGTAGACGAGGTATGATTTATCGCTGTCCGTAATGGCGGCAAGCAACACGCGATGCAGGGCCGGATGCTTGGCCTCGATGAGGTTCACCCATTCGGCATCCACGTCACTGAGAGTCCACGTATCTTTGAACGCCGCGCCTGCCGCCTGCGAACCGATGGGAGCGGCGTAGTTCGCATTGGAGTTGAAGGGCGGATCGAGGTAGATGAGGTCTACTGTTTCTGAGTCCATACCCCTCAGAACGTAGAGGCAATCACCCGTCCAAATCGTTCTGTTTGCAAAGTTGGCGGCCATGCCGTCATACTAAGCACGGTTGACGGACTTGTCAAC
>VXMB01000009.1:1723054-1814460 GCA_009841265.1 Gemmatimonadota bacterium
CAGGTTTGCCGTCCTCGAACAAAACTTGGTCGCGATGGACACCAAGTTTGAAAGACGCTTCGAAGCGATCGATGGCAGGTTTGCCGTCCTCGAGAAAAACCTGGCCGAAATGGATGCCAGGAACGAGAGACGTTTCGAAGCGATCGATGGCAGGTTCGGGGTCCTCGAGAAAAACCTGGCCGAGATGGATGCCAGAAACGAAGGCAGGTTTGCCGTCCTCGAACAAAACTTGGTCGCGATGGACACCAAGTTTGAAAGACGCTTCGAAGCGATCGATGGCAGGTTTGCGGTCCTCGAGAAAAACCTGGCCGAAATGGACGCCAGAAACGGGGTTCAGTCCGCAACACTAGAACAAATGATTGTGGAACTGGATACCAAAACCGAGGGGAGATTCGATCTGGTTGAGCAGCAATTCAAATCACAGGAACTCAAGATCGAGCATTTCGTGACATCGGCGAACAACAAGTTGATGGTATTATTGCTCGTAATTGCCGGGTCGGTTATCGCCGGCCTGCTTTACGGCGGTTAGTGCTGGTCCGACCGAGCTCACCCAGACGTATTGCGCGCAGCGGCCTGCAGGGCGAACTCCGTCAGTTCAACCGTCATGGGATAACGGTTGAAGGGCGTGATCAGGTAGAGGCCGTTGAAGTAGGTCAGGACGGACTCGATGAGTTCCCGGGCGATGGCGACGCCCTCCCGTCTGGCCTTGCGTCCACGGCCGACGCGGGCCATTCGCGCGCGAACTTCGTCGGGCACGACGAATCCGGGCACCTCGTTGTGGAGGAACTCCGTATTGCCGTCGCTGACCAGCGGCATGACGCCCGGCAGAATGGGTATGGCGGCATCCCGGGTCGCCTCGTAGAGTTGCTTCGCCTGGCGGTGGTCGAAGAGAGGCTGCGTCATGATCATGTCGGCGCCGGCTTCGACCTTCCTTTCAAGCCTCCTGATCCTTCGATCCAGGTTGGGTCCGTTTGGATCGAAGGCGGCCGCCACGGTAAACGCCGTCCTCCCGTTCAGGGCGCGGCCCGAAAACCCCACGCCCTCGTTCATCTGCTTGATCAGCCGGATCAACTCAAAGGACGAAACGTCGTAGACATTGCTTGCCCCAGGCTGATCGCCGAATTTGACAGGATCGCCCGTGACGGCGAGGACGTGGTCGATACCCAGGGCGTGCAGGCCCAGCACCTGGGACTGCAGGCTGGCCAGGTTCCGGTCTCGGCAGGTGATGTGCAACAACGGCCTGATGCCGGCCTCCTCCTTTACGATCTGCCCTACCGCCATGTTGCTGATCCGCGTGACGGCCAGGGAATTGTCGGCCATGGTGAGGGCGTCGGCGCCCGCCTTCTTCAGGGCTTTTGCTCCCCGCACGATAGGCCCGTGATCCAGGTCCCGGGGCGGGTCGAGCTCGACGATGACGGTCACCCGTTCCTTGACCAGATCCACGATCGACGGTTCAACCGCCGGGGGCGCGGGTGCGGGACGGGCCGGTCGGCCCGGTCCCGCCGGACGCGCCGGGACCCGGACTTCAACCGGCAGGACCTTCTTGCGCTTGACGATCTCCCGGCCTTCCAGGGCCTGGGCCATGGCTTGCACGTGCTCGGGCATGGTACCGCAGCACCCGCCGATCAGCCGCACGCCCTGATCGCGAAGGCGGAGCGCGCTCGTCGCGAAGTACTCCGGCGTCGCCTCGTAGATGAACCGGCCGTCCACGTAAACGGGGGAACCGGCATTCGGGAAAGCCGAGAGCACCAGCCCCTCCGTTAAGGGAACCGGCGCGAGCGCGTCCAGCAGGCCCTTGGGGCCGCTGCGGCAGTTGACCCCCACCACGTCGGCGCCGGCCGCACGCAACTGGTCGAAGGCCTCCACGACCTCGAACCCGTCGTCCGACTGTCCGTACTGGTCCACCGCAAGCTGGCAAATCACCGGCAGGCCGCAGACTTCCCGGCAGACCGCGAGCGCCGCCTTGAGGTCATCGAGCCGGAGAAAAGTCTCCAGGATGATCGCGTCCGCACCGCCGCCGGCAAGGGCGGCGATCTGTTCCGTATACACCCGTCTGTGGTCGTCTTCGGTGTATTCCCGGTGGGGCAGGCCCCGGGCCGGTCCCACGGCGCCGGCCACGTAGGCGCGGGTGCCCACGGCCTGCCGTGCGATCTCGATGCCCCGGGCGTTCAACGACTCCGCCTGGTCTTCCAGATTGTACTTCGACAGGGACAGGGCATTGGCCCCGAAAGTATTGGTTTCGATCAACCCGGCACCCGCGTCCACGTATTCCTCGTGGATCTTGCGGATCAGATCGGGCCGGCTCAGGTTGATCTCATCGAAACAGACTTCCATGGGCACGCCGCGGGCGTACAGCATGGTTCCGATGGCGCCGTCCGCCACCAGCAGGGAGGACTGGAGATGGTCGAGGAGGGATGTGTTCATGGGAGGGAATCCGTTGTCGCCGCACCGTGGCCGTCGGGCAGAAGCGCCGCGCTCGGGCCGCCGTTCGGAAACACCGCACGCGGGCCGTCGGGCAGAAGCGCCGCACACGGGCCGCCGTTCGGCACGTATCGACGCGCCTGGTTCAATGGCCGTTGTTCAACGCGTATCGACGGATCGCCCAGGCAAAGCCGTTCTCGTGGTTCGGCGGGGCGATGAACAGGCCCTGCGCCCGGCCCGCATCCTTGACCGCGTCCTGGGCGTTTTCCATGATTACGCCCAGACCCGCGTTGAACAGCATGGGCAGGTCGTTGTCGCCGTCCCCGACGGCCATCACGTGATCCATGGATATCCCGTGCTCGCGCGCGACGAACTCGACGGCGACCTTCTTGTTGACGTCGGCGTGCATGGCTTCGATCCGGTCCGGATTCGTCTTGACGAGATAGAGGCGGGAGGCGAAACGGGTCTTCAACTCCGCCAGGACCGCCTCGCGCCGGTCCAGGCCGGGCAGGATCAGCATCTTGGGCGGCGGGGGATAGTCGCCCCGTCTCAGTCTCGCCATAAGGTCGTCGTCCCGGTCGACGGCGGCGCGGCTTTGTTCCTCGATGGATGCGATGGAAGGGGTGTATTCGTTGGTGATCACGCTGTCCAGGGGGCCGCTTTCCGTCACACGCAGCCAGCTGTATACGAAATTGAATCCGTTTTCCTCGATGAAATCCAGCAGGTCCAGGAAGACGTCTCGTTGAATGCGCTTTTCGAAGAGCAAGGGCCTCTGCCCCTGCCGGACCGGCCCGAGAATGATGCCGCCGTTGTTGGCGATGACGTAAAGCCGGTCGAACAACTGCCGAGCATCGCTGAAAGGCTCGCAGCTGCGGTCGATGTTGCGACCGCTCACGGAGCTCACGACCAGTCCCTGTTCGAGGGCGGCTTCGATGGCGTGCAGCCCCTCGGAGGAGGGTTTCCCGTTGGGCAACAGCGCCGTGTCGTCCTGGTCGAAGGCGATCAGCTTGATTACGGGGGTTTCGTCGCTGGCTTTCGGTACTTCCGCGATCATGGCGTTCCTTTCCGAACCCTCAGGTTTCTGCTTCGCTATCCTTCAGTCGCTTTCCAATGCTGCCTCCGGGATGGTACCGGGCGAAGTCCTCGCGGGTAAATCCGCGGCCGGCCTTCAGCGCCATGGCAAGCCCGTCGGCCGCGGCGAGCTGGCAGGACGTGCTCGCCGTCGGCGCGAGGCCGAGGGGACCGGCCTCACTCGCCACGGGCACGTGCAGGATCGCCGCGCTCGACCGGGCTAGACTGGATGAAGGATCCCCCGTGATCGCGATGATCGTCGCGCCGTTTGCGGTGAGGGTTTGCACGGCGGCCATCAGTTCCGCTGTCTCCCCGCTGTGGGAAAGAGCGATGGCCACGTCCCCTTGCGCAACCTGGCCGCTGTCTCCGTGATTGCAGTCGGCCGGATCGAGGAAATACGCCTTCGTGCCGGTACTCTGCAGCGTGGCCGCCAGCTTGCGGCCGATATGACGGGACTTCCCCACGCCGGTGACGTGTACGCGCCCCCCGGCGGCTTCTGCCTTTCGAATGATTGCGATGGCTTCGTCGAAGTAGGTGTTGGACATGCCTTCATGCAACGTGGAAAGCGCTTCGGCAGTCCGCTGTACGGCCTTCAGTCCGGCCGCACCGGGGGTCGCTGTGCCGGGGGTCGCCGCGGCCGACGCTGTCTCGGTGGAATCGGGTATCTCGGCTTTCACCGTTGCCGTTTCCGAGGCGGCCACGGTTTCGGGCGCGTTCCGGACAGGGATCGGAGCGCCTTCGTACAGGGCCATCACGTCTTCCCGGCTCGATCCCAGCTGCGGGAAAGCCCCTGGGATGCGGCAACACACGGCGCCGCAGGCGTTGGCGAGCGATGCGGTATCCCGTAAAGAAAGCCCGTGGAAAAGTCCCGCGATCAGTCCGCCCAGGAAGGCATCCCCGGCGCCGGTGGTGTCCCGGGCTTCCACGGGTTTCGCAGGCGCACGGACCGTCTGCTTCCCGTCGGTGACGACCGAGCCCTGCGCTCCTTCGGTGATGGCCACCAGGCGGGCGCCGTACCGGTTGAAAATACCCTCGGCCCGTTCTTCGGAAGTGTCGGCTTCCACCATCTGCAATGCGGCGGCTTTTGCGGGTTTCACGACGTCGGCGAGACTCAGGGCTTCCTCGAAATCTTCGGCCGAACCGAGTCCGGCCACTTCGATGGCGAAATCCGGGGGGACATCCACGTCCAGCACGGTGGGCACGCCGGCCTCGCGGGCGATCCGCAGCACGGCGATGACGGCATCCAGCGGTAGTTGGGAGATCTCTGTCGTCACCATGGCAGCCGACCGAATGTAGTCGGCGAAATGCGTCTCCACGTGCGTGGCCGTGGTCTCCGCCGTCAGGGCACGGGCCATGTAGATTGCCCGGTCCGCGTCTTCGGCCACGTTCACCACCGAAAAGCCCGATGCGCGTCCTTCGACGACCCGAATGGCCGACCGGTCGATGCCGTGGCGGTCCATCTCGTCCCGGATCATCGCGCCGTACCGGTCATCTCCCTGAAATCCGAACAGCCCGGCGGGAACCCCCATCTGGGCCGTCCAGGCCAGGTGATTCAGCGTCACCCCGCCCGCGATCTCGGTGACGACCGATCCCGATTCATCCGGCAGGATATAGGTTTTCTCCTCCGGACCCGCGATCCGGTTCACCCGGTAGATCACGTCCACGACGTTGCTTCCGATACCCACTACCCTGCGGGTCCGGTCGATCTCCTGGATCACGAAATACCACCTTCTTGGGAATCACTCGAGCGGCCGGTATCTCAGTGGCCGGTACCTCTTAACACGCGTAATTTTATATTGTCAACATTGATTAAAATAAGAATCAACATATATTTTTGTGATGGACATGCCTGCGCTATGGGCAAGCTTACGTTATGGACGTGCTTTAATTATTTGCGGTCTAAAAAATCGAGATACAAACGACTGGGTTGAATGCCCGTGTTGTTCTGGTACTTCCCACTTTCATAGGTCTCGAAATCGCCATCCAGCGTGTGATAGTAAACCTGGCAGATTTCCACGTTCGGATAGATCCTGATGGGCCGGACACAGAACATCTCCAAAGTCCAGTAGCCGGCAAATCCCACATCGCCGAAACCCGCGGTTACGTGTACAAATAGCCCCAATCTACCCACGGATGACCGCCCCTCGAGCATGGGAACGTACTTGTCCGTCCTGGTAAACTCCGCTGTCCTGCCAAGATAAAGCGTATGAGGGCGCAACTCGTACCCATCGTCCGGAATCTGAATGGATCGCGTGCGGTGTTGCTTCTTCATATCGAGCACGTCATCCTCGTATAACATGAGTTCATCGGCGAGCGAGAGATTGTAGCTATTCGGATTGAGCCTGGCAGGATCAAATGGTTCGATAAAAATGTCTTTTCCAATACGCTCGTGAATCATTTTTCCCGACAGGATCACTACAATAGTCCTTTTTGGTTGTGGGTTGTCTCAGCCGCTGTTTACGAGTACGACCGCGACCAGGGTCAGGCCGATGCCGACGTAGGCCAGCCCGCGCACCTGCTCTTTCCAGTACAATATAGCCACGAGCGTAGTGATGACAAGGCCGACCGCGCTGACGAAGGGAAAGACGACCGTGCCGGGGAGGTACTTGAGCGTGAGGACCAGGAGCCAGGTCCCCGAGACGTTGACCGCGCCAAGGAGGACGCTCCACCGCAACTCGGGCATGCGTGCCTGTATCGGTTTAGTCCAGAAGTAGAAGAACCCCATGATTCCGGATACGGCAAAGAGGGAAAAGAGGTAGAGCGGCATCTGGCTCTGGGGCGCGAGTTCGCTGAAGACCTTCGGGGACAGGTGGCAGAATCCGGTCGTGATGAAGAGGGCGCCGACCAGCCAGGCGACGCCGCGCAGGGACAACTCGGCCTGTCTGCCCACGCCGAGCGTCAGAAGCGGCAGGGCGATGCAGACCGTTATGATGCCCGCGATTTGCGCCAGGTTGGGGACCTCGTACCATATGACGATGGAACAGAGGATGGGGATGAGGACGGACAGGCGGACGATGGCCAGGGTCACGGCCACCCCGCCCTGCAGGAGCGCCTGGATCAGAAAGCGGAAGGCGACGAAATAGAAGAATCCGCTGGCCGCGCCGATCCACACGGTAGTCCAGTGCCAGACCCAGCCCGGGTCCGCGAGCATCAGCAGGCCGGAGATCACGGCGCCGGCGCCGTAATTGAGGCTGCCCACCGCCAGGGCATTGTGTCCGTTGTGGTGGGCGGACTTCAGGATCAGGCCGAAGCACGACGTCACGACGGTCGCCGTGATCAGCAGAAGGAGTCCGAGCGCCGTAGTCTGTTCTCCGTCCTTAGATAGCAAGAAGCCGGCGAACGTGTACCTCCTCGCCGGCTTCCAGATTCATGATCGCCGTGGGTTCCGCTCGAAGGTGCCGCTTAAGGCGTGAAGGCGAAAGTTCCCACGTAGGCGCTGCGCTTGTTCGGAATGCTCCACGTCGCGATCAGGTCCGAACCGCTGTACGCGTGAGCGGCGGTCTGGACCAGCGCGGCTGATGCGTCTTTCGTGAAGGGATCGTACCAGACCATGCGGTCGCAGTTGGGCTCGTGATCCGTCGCCAGCATGGTCCTGGTGGCCACGCGCACCTGGCCGTCCACCGTAACGGTGTAGGCGTCCCTGCCGTCGTGGCGGAAGGAGATGTCCGTGGGCTTTACCGTCTTAACGGTGCCGAACAGCTCGCCGTACCGGGCGGTGAATGCGCTCTTCAGGTCCTGGCGCTGGACCGGCGTGGCCCGGCTGTCGATCAACAGCACGGTCTCGCGGGCGTGATGACCGAGTTGCAGGTTGCCCTTGCCGAGAATGACGGCGACGACGGACAGATCGGCCAGCGCGCCTTCACGGATGTGCCAGGCCACCACGGCCTGGTTGGCATCGCCACCCGCTTCCGCCGAGTAGGTACAGCCGCCGCCCAGGATGTGGTTGGAGCGGACCTCCACGTAATCGCCGGCAATGGACGGTGAGCCGGCCAGGGCCGGAGACGCCGCGAGGACGATCGCGGCCATGAGTGCGAAACCGGTCTTCATCATAGTGCCTCCCTGTTATGCGTTGCTGGAACTCTGGTTTGGGGGTCAGCGCATCCGGCCACGCCGTTCGTGACGAGGACTGCGGCTTCGCAGGCTCAAAACGGACCGCTGCTTCGATCTCGGGTCAATATCGTTTGGGCGCAAAAAAGTAACGCGGTATATTCTACCGTACCGGAAACATCGCAGTATATTCAATATATGTGCTCACCGCCCATTAAGTCAATCGCTAATCGAATCGATCGAGGAAACGAATATGGAATACAGAGCGCTCGGTGAATCGGGACTCACGGTATCGGCCATCGGCATGGGTTGCTGGCCCATGGCCGGCGTCGGGTGGACCGGAATCGACGACAACGCGTCCCTGGCGGCGCTCGAGGCGGCCATGGACGGCGGCATCACCCTCATCGACACCGCCTACATGTACGGACGCAGCGGCGAATCGGAACGGCTGGTGGGACGGGCCATCGCGGGCAGGCGCGACCGGATCGTCCTGGCGACGAAATGCGGCCTGTACTGGGACGGCACGACGCTGCTTCGCGACAGTTCGCGGAAGCGTGTCCTTGATCAGGTCGAAGAGAGCCTCCGCAGGCTGAATACCGACTACATCGACCTGTACCAGGTGCACGCGCCCGACGAGAACACGCCCTTCGAGGAGACGGCCGCCACGCTCGCCGAACTGAAGGAGCAGGGCAAGATCCGCGCCATCGGCGTGAGCAATTACGACGTAGCGCAGATGAGGGAGTTCGCCCGCCACGCGCCGCTCCACTCGGACCAGCCGCCGTACAACCTGCTCAAGCGGGACATCGAGGCGGAGATCCTGCCCTACTGCCGCGACAACAACATCGCCGTGATCTCCTACTGGCCGCTGTACAAGGGGCTGCTGACCGGGAAATACGGACGAGGCCACCAATTTCCCGAAGGCGATAACCGCAGCGAGGACGTCCGGTTCCAGGGGAAGGAACTCGAACGCACCCTCGACATGCTCGACCTGCTGAAGCCGATCGCGGACGAATACGGCAAGTCCATCGCCCAGCTCGTGATCCACTGGACGGCCCGGCAGCCGGGCATCACGTCGGTCCTTTGCGGCGCGACGCGGCCGGCCCAGGTTGAACAGAACATCGAAGCGGTGGGTTGGGAGCTGTCCGAAGATCACCGCGCGCAGGTCGACGGGATCGTTGCCGGCATGAGTGATTAGGTCGGGATCGGGCGGGCGCGCGGGCGTCCCTAGTTGGCCAGCGCGCCGTCGGCGATCGAGCGGATCTTCTTGACCATGGACCGGAAGCCGTTGCTCCGGCTCGGGCTGAGGTGGGACGCCAGGTCCAGCCGGCTGAAGATGCCCTCGATGTCGGCGTCCAGGATCTGGCGAGGCGTCTTCCCTGAATAGACCATGAGCAGGATGGCCACGAGGCCGCGGACGATGTGGGCGTCGCTGTCGGCGTCGAAGCTGATGGTCGGCGGCAGGGTCTCGGCCACATGGGGAACGAGCCAGACCTGGCTCACGCAACCCTTGACCTTGTACGCATCGGTCTTGTAGGCATCGTCAAGGGGCGGGAGCTTCTTGCCGAGGTCGATGATTTCCTGGTAACGCTCTTCCCAGTCATCCAGGTATTCGAAGTCTTCCAGCACTTCTTCTATGGTCGTGTCCATCGTCACGATCGTACGTCCTCCACTTCAGTTCGCCCCGATCAACAGCACGGCCGATACGCCGGCGGCCGCTCCCGATACGAAGAGGTTCCACTGCCGATGCGGCGTTCCCAGGATCCGCAGGATCACGAAGGCCACGGCCGCGAAGAGCGCCACGATCATCAACTGGCCCAGTTCCAGCCCTATATTGAAGGACAGGAGCGGCACGACGATCGATTCCTCCATGCCGAGCAGCGCCCTCAGGTAGTTCGAGAAACCCAGGCCGTGGATCAGGCCGAAGAAGAGGGCCAGTCCGTAGCTCGTCTTCCGGCCGATTTTCCCCTCGAACGGCCGGTACACGTTCATCAGGCAGGTCGCCAGGATCGTCACCGGAATGAGCGTCTCGACCAGATCCGTCGGGACCAGGATGAGGCGGAGCGTAGCCAGCGCCAGGGTGACCGAGTGCCCGACCGTGAAGGCCGTGACCAGCAGGAGCACCGAACGCCACCGGTTCAGCGGATAGGCGGCGCAGAGCGCGATGATGAAGACGATATGGTCGTAGGCGTTCAGGTCCGAAATATGGTCGAAACCGAGTTGCAGATATACCTGGAATTCGGACATCGTCATGCCCCGAAACGAACCGTCCCCGTGACGGTTTTCTTGCTCAGGTTGACGTATTTCTTCTCGCCGCCGATTTCGAACCGCATCACGTTGGCCTGCGTGTCGAACATTTCGATCAGGATCCTGTTCTCGACCTCGATCGTCTCCACGCGGTCCACACCCGTAATCTGCACCAGGCAGGCCGTGGCGTCAAGTGCGTCCTCTATGCCGGCGTAGGTCAATTGCCGGTCTACGCCGTTGACTCGAAAGGCCAGCCGGGAGGCCAGATACTCGGCAACGTGCCGGTCTCGGTCGGCGTGGGCCTGGTCGGTCCAGAGCCTGAGCCGGGGGCCGCCCTTCGCCACGATGGCCTCTTCCAGGTCGTCCGTGAAGATCCGCACGGATATGTCGAGACGCGCATCGTCCGCGTTCCACTTGACCCGCGCTATGCTCACGTAGAACACGTGGGCTGGTGCCGCGGCGGAACTCGGGACAGCGGCAGGAGCCGCGGCCGGAACCGCAGCCGGACTTGGTCCCGCGGCCGGAACCGCAGCCGGACCCGGACCCGCGGCCGGACCCGGGAAGGATGCGGCAAGGAACAACAGGCAAAGCAGGACCCCGAGCGTCTTCATCGCCACCATCCTACTGGGCCATATCGTCCCGCAGGCCGTACTTATCGATCAGGTAGATCAACGTGGCGATGGACGCACCGCCCAGTTCCAGCTCCCGGCGGTTTACGGCTTCAAAGACGTCGGTGGGCGCGTGATGGTAGTCGAACGCCCGTTGCGAGTCGGGGTTGAACCCGATGGTCGGGGTACCCGTCTCCCTGCGGAGCGGACCGATATCGGCGCCGCCGCCGCCCCTATTGATGTAGGAGATCGTGTTCTGGGGAAACAGGGGCAGCCACGACCGGAAGCGTTCAATGACGTCATCGTCCGCAGACACGCCGAATCCCCGGGGGCTGAATCCGCCCGCGTCGCTTTCGAGGGCGATCAGGTGATCCTCGCCCGTTTCCTTCGCCACCTCGGCGTACTTGAGACCGCCGCGGAGGCCGTTTTCCTCGTTCATGAACAGGACGGCCCGGATGGTGTGGCGGGGCCGGATGCCCAGCTTCTGGAAGGTCCGCAGCACGCCGATGGAATGGACCACGCCCGCGCCGTCGTCGTGGGCGCCTTCAGACACGTCCCACGAGTCGAGATGACCGCCCACCAGGATGATCTCGTCCGGCCGTTCGCTGCCCCGGATCTCGCCGATCACGTTATGCGAAAGGGCGTCGGGGTGCCACTTGCTGTCCAGGCGCATGTAGAGCATGGCTTCGGGCTGCTCCTCGAGCGCCCGTTCCAGGCGGTCGGCGGACTGGTAGCCCAGGGCCGCCGCGGGGATGCGCTCCACGTCTTCGAGATAGCGCAGTCCGCCGGTGTGAGGCGCATCGCCGAAGTCCGAACCGGCCGACCGGATCACTACGCCCACGGCGCCGAACCTGGCCGCCTGGGACGGTCCGGCGGTCCGCTGGTCCACCGCTCCGCCGTAGCCGGGGCCCGTGGCAATCACCGTCTGGTCGAAGCGCCGGTTGTAGAAGACGATCTTCCCTTCAACGGCCTCGCGGCCGAGTTCTTCCACTTCTTCCAGGGAGTGGACTACCACGACGGGCGCCGTGAGCCCCACCGGAGCGGTCGGCACCGATCCCCCGATGGCCAGGGCGGTCAGCTCGATCATGCCTTCGTTGACGTTGACGATCCGCACCTGCTCCGGTTCGCCCCGTTCCCAGTGGGGCACCATGACTTCCTGCAGGTAGACCCGGTCGAATCCGTAGCCTTCCATCACCTCTTTTGCCCATACTACGGCGCGTTCGGCGCCTTCCGAACCGCTGAGGCGCGGTCCGATATTCTTGCTCAGGTCTTCCAGGAGGTAGTACATCTCTCCGGAAGTCAGCCGTTCGCTGAAGATCGCGGTGACCGTTTTTTCGTCATCGGTCTGCCCGCGGGCCTCGCCCGGTAAGGCCGTCGAAAGGGCCAGTGAAAGCGTCACCGAAACGGCCAGCGAGAAGGACAGGGTGAGCATTGGGACGCGCGTCCTGAAGCTGCGTGGGCCGACGCGGTGCGGGCTGAAGCTGCGTGGGCCGACGCGGTGCGCGAGACCTGGCAGTGATCCGGTAATAGCGGACAGCATGTAGACCTCCGTGTTGATATGGAAAGGGACCGCCCCCACCCATGGCCGGGCGGCCTTGCTTGATTTAAATTGTTTGATACGAACTGATTGATTCGAAGCGTTCAGTGCAGACGACTACCGCGTCAGTTCCCAGCCCAGGTGGGCAATCTCCGGCGCGATCAGTTTCTCCCAGGCCAGTTCCACCGCGGCCGGGGAGCCGGGCGTGGAGATGACCACCGTGTTGCGGTACACGCCAGCGGTGGCGCGGGACAACATGGATGCGGCACCGACCTGTTCGTAGCTGAGCATGCGAAAAAGCTCGCCGAAACCGGTCAGCGGCTTTTCCAATTTACGGTGCAGCACGTCGAAGGTCCGGTCTCTCTTCGAGATGCCGGTGCCCCCGTTGAAAATGACGATCTGGACGTCATCGCCGGTACTCGCCTCCAGGGCGGCTTCGACCTGGTCTGGTTCATCCTGGATCAGGTGATAGCCGGCGACCCGGTGGCCCGCTTCCTCAATGCGTGTCCGGAGGTAATTCCCGTTGATGTCCGTTTCCGGCGTGCGGGAATCGCTGACGGTTACCACGGCAACGGCCAGGGGTCCGAGCTCGGCCGCCTGGGACTTGTGGGATGAAGTGCTCTTGGACGACATGAGGCCGGATGCTACAGCACGTCCTGCAGCCGCAGTCCCTGCTTCTTCAGGAAGGGCATCAGTCCAATCTTCGTGACCGTCCGCAAGGCGCTGACGGACATCTTGATGCGCACCGTGCGGCCGAGTTCGGGCACGTAGATACGCTTCAACTGAAGATTGGGATATTGACGCCGCTTGGTCTTGTTATGAGCGTGGGATATGTTGAAGCCGACCAGGGGCCCTTTTCCGGTCAACTTGCATTTTCTGGACATGAGGTCAGCCTCCAGGAACGACTTTACCGCGTTTCCCGGTACATGACGTGCCGCCGCAGCGTGGGATCGTACTTCTTGAGTTCGACGCGGGCGGTCGTATTACGCCGGTTCTTCTTCGTGTAGTAGCAGTGCGCGCTTTCCGTGCTCTTGAGTTTCACCAGTTCACGGTTCTTGCTCTTGGCCATGCTGTACTCCTAAAGCGAGCCCATCTTTTAAATGCCGGTTCTACCAATCAGGCGTTCAAATTTAAGGGGCGCGTCCGCCGAAATCAAGGAAATAAAACAAGACCGGCCATGCTTTGGTCGTTCGTGATGGCTGGTGCGGTTCGTCCGTGATGGCTGGCTGCCGGTCTACGCCTCGTCCATGGCGCAGGCTTGCAGCTCTTCCAGCGACACGAATTCCAGGGACATGGCGTGGGTGGCGCTCAGCACCACAGGCGGCGCCACGCCCGCATCGTAGGCTTCTTTCCACCGGTTCACGCAGACGCACCAGCGGTCGCCGGGTTTCAGGCCCTGGAAGCCGAAGGCGGGCACGGGCGTGCTGAGGTCGTTTCCCGCCTCCTTCGAAAAGACCAGAAACTCCTCGGTCATCACCGCGCACACGGTGTGAACGCCCGCGTCGCCCGATCCGGTGTTGCACGCGCCGTCGCGGTAGAATCCGGTCAGGGGATCCATCGAACAGCCTGTGAGTGGTCCGCCGAGTACGTTCATGAGAAAATCGCGAGCCGTCCCGCCGAAAGGATTGATCAAAGATCGAACAGGTAGGCCGGCTTGACGATCAAGGTACGATCCAGCGGGTCGCCGAGCAGGGCTTCCGTGGCGTCCCCGTTGTCGCGCCGCTCGTTGTACACGACGTAGACGTTGCTGCCCGGACTGATGATGTAGTTGAACCGGAAATTCGACACGAACCGGTCCTGGTTCGTATCCCACTGTACCAGCGCGTTGAGGGACACATCGGGCGAGAAGGAATAGCTGGTCCGGACGCCGAACAGATGGGCCGTGACGTCCCGCTCCCTGTTTCCGTTATCGGTGAGCGTCACGTCGTTGAGCTCGTACCGAGGACCGATGGTGAATTTCGAACCGGCGCGCAGTCCGCCCTCGAGATTCAGCGAACGCCGGTTCCCATTGATGTACTGGCCGAGGATGAGCTGGAAATCGCCGAATACGGGCTTGCTCAGGTTCGTCGTGTAATGCATGCGCGAAGACGCGTCCGTGTAGTTTCCCGCGGGGAGCTTGATGCCCAGAATCGGGCGGGTGCTTTCACTGATCCTGCGGTAGGCGCGGTCCAAAGTGATCCCGGCCTGCTCGCCGCCGGTGAAGAACAGCTCCCAGTGGTAGTGCTCCCGCCGGGTCAGCTGCGTGCCGTCGTCGCCGAATGTGGCGGACAGCACGATATGGGGGAAGTACCGGCGGACGATGCTGTGGGTGGGTTCGGGCGTGAAGAACGCACGAGCCGAGACCTCGTGGAATCCGCCGAAATTACGGGCCAGGCTCCGGCGGCTGAAGAAGCCCATGCCGGGATTGAAGAACTCGGACACGCCCATGTACAGGCCCTCGAACTGCCAGAGTGGACCGTTCCAGCGCGACCACAGCCGTCCCGCGAAGCCCGATTCGCTTTCCTCGCCTGCCTGGTAAGTGGTTCCGGCCAGGAACCCGCTGACGGCCAGCTTGGGACCGATGGCCAGGTTCAAGTCGCCGCCGACCGCCCGGTTGTAGTCGCCGCCGCCGACCCGCTGGTTAGTGACGATGAAACCCACGTTGGATTTCTCACCCACGTCCTGGCTGATCCGCGCCACGGCGTAGATGTTGTCCTCGAGCTTGGTTTCGCCGAACCGCTCGTCGCCCGTGCGCATGAGCAGCAGGCCCAGGTTCGTGCGTCCGGCCTTGCCCGTCAGGCGGCCGCCGCCGGTGATCGGCACCTGCCTCAGCGCGCCGGTATTATCGCGCGCCAGGCCGACGTTGCGGCTGTAGAAGAGTTCCGTCTCCCGGGCCACGCCGAAGCGGAACAGTCCGCCGTTCTCCAGGAAGAAGGCACGTTTTTCGGGGAAGAACAGGTTGAACTGCGTAAGGTTGACCTGCGCGTCGTCCACTTCCACCTGGGAGAAGTCCGTGTTGTAGGTCAGGTCGAGGGACAGGTTGTTGGTCAGGCCGTACTTCACGTCCACCCCGCCGTCGAAGTCTTCGTCCCGCGTCGAAGGGCCGGGCTCGTAGGTCCACGTGGCCCCGCCCAGGGAGTACGGCGTAACCTGCAGGTAACGGTGGTCGTGCCGCGTGAGGTTCATGCCCGACAGCGTGCCGGCCACCGACACCTGGGAGATGTTAAAGGGACGGATGACGGGCGCCCAGAAGGACTGTTCGTTGCGGCGGCGGATCTGGCGCTCCAGGTTGATCCCGAAATCGACGTCGTCCCCGGTCTCGAAGCGCAGCGTGCTCCAGGGAATGGCCATCTCGGCGTACCACCCCTCTTCGTTCCGGGAGGTGTATACGTCCCACACGCCGTTCCAGTCCGTCAGGATGTTGGTATTGAAGCGGCCTTCCGAACGGCCCTCGTTGCGCACCTGGGCGTCATAGCGGGCGCCGTCCGGGTTGGTGGCGAAGAGAATGCCGTTCTGCCGGTCCATGAACGTGTCCAGGATGATCTGGAAGTAGTCGTCGTCCGCCAGGTCGCCGTCCCGCGCCATCTGGGTGGCAATGATCTGGGAGGGGTCCGAGTCGTAGGCCCAGACGCCGATGTACATCGTCTGCTCATCGTAGAGGACCCGCACCTCGGTCCGCTCGGACGCCGGCTGGCCTTCGTCGGGGCGTTGCTGGGTGAAGCCGCTGGCGGCCAGAGCGTTCTGCCAAATATCCTCGTCCAGGACGCCGTCCATGTGCAACGCTTCCAGAATGCGCAGCGGGACGATCTCCCGCCCCTGTGCCGACACGGAGCCAGCGGTCAGCATGGTCTGCATAGCCAGAAGGGCGGCCAGCAGGACAGCGAAGCAGAAGGGGGGCAATGTGTGCGGGGATGTACAAACACGGTACATCTTGCTATTCCTCCATGGGTTGCCCGAACGGCACGGACAGGCTGACTGTAATGTTCCGACCTGGATCGTCGGTAAAATAGCGGAACCGGCTCAGGTAGTCCCGGTAGCGCTTGTTGAACAGATTGTGTACGCCGAACTGCATGCGGACGGGCTGGTCGGCCACGGCCAGCTCCGCGTGAAGCGACACGTCGAAGAGGTTGTAGCCGGCTGGCGGATCCGCAAAGTCGATGCCTTCGGGATAATCCTCCTGCCGCAGGACGAAGCGGCCTTCAAAACCAATCCCGGCTTCCAGCAGGCGCCCGGCGGTGGGCAGCCGGAACTCCAGGCCGGTGATCAACCGGGTGGGCGGCATCTGGTACAGGGGTTGGTTATCCACTGTGTTTCGTCCACGGACGATCGAGGCGGAAATGTAGGTACCCACGTACCGTGTCAGTTCGTACTCCAGGTATCCGTCCAATCCCTGGATCACCGCGTCCGACTGGACATAGGTAAATTTGGGGAACGCACCCCGAATTGTCAACACAAGATCGCCCGCCGGCAGCAGCGAGATGAAGTTCCGGTAACTCGATCTGAAGAACCCCAGTTCGCCGTGGCCCCGGTCCCCCCTGTACCTCAGGGTGAGATCCGTGTTCACGCTCGATTCCGTGTCCAGTTCCTTGTCTCCGATCTCGAACTGCGCCGTACCGTGATGAACGCCATAGCTGTACAACTCGTTCACCCCGGGTGGACGCCAGGCCCTCCCGATGTTGGCGGCGACGGCCAGGGCCGGGGTCAACTCGCGGATCAGGCCGACAACCCCGGTCACGTTGCGGTAGGTGAAGATCCCTCCCTCGACAATCTCGGTGGCGCGCCGGCCTTCGTTCGAGTAGACCTCCGCCCAGCGGTAGTCGTACCGCAGGCCTGTTTCTACCGTAGTCTTTCCCTTCGTCCAGGATTCCAGGGCGAATACGCCGGAACTGTAGGCCTGGAAGTCGGGAATGAGGAATCCCGTGCTGAACCGCTCGTTCCGCTGACGCATGCCGCTGGCGCCGATCTTTCCGTACCAGTTACCGAAGTTCCGGTGGTGGAAGATCACTTCGCCGCTGTGGGTCTGCAATCCAAGATCGAACCCGGGGCGTGTGGGTGCGGCGCCGCTCCGGGTGGCGTCCCACTCCTCGCGCCGGTTGTATTGCTGTCCGTACCGCAGTTCGAGATTGCCCATCCCCTCGAAACGTACCAGGGATCGAACGGACAAGAGATCGTGGTCCACCCGTTGGCGCGGATTGCCGATATCGTAGGTAAATTCGCCCGTGAACAGTGGGTCGCCCCGCTCGATGGCCCGTTTCAGGTCCGTGGTGTTACCGATGTGCGCGCCTTTGTAGATCCCCAGCCAGGTTCCGAAATGACTGAAATATGCCTCCGTGTCCATCCGGTCGGTCGTATAACCCAGTGCCACGGAGTAATTGCGTTCGTCGAATCCGGAATTGCGTATGACGTGCTTCGGCGCCCGGGCGTCGCCCGCCCGGCGAAGACTCCCCTGCACCCGCCACTTGAGTCCGGGCAGGCGGTGAAGCGCTCCCTGCAGGAGGAGGGAAGCCGCCCCCTGCTTGTTGTTGGAAAAGAGATTCGTGTTGAGCCGGCCACCCACCCCTGGTTCCACGGGCAGCTCCGGCGGTTCGACGCGGATGACGCCGCCGATGGCGCCGACGCCGTACTGCACGCCGGCGGCGCCCTTGAGCACCTCGATGCGGGCCGGGGAAAAAGGATCGATCTCCGGGGCGTGGTCTCCGCCCCACTGCTGTCCTTCCTGGGTAACACCGGCGTTGAGTACCAGCACCCGGGCGCTATGCACTCCGCGCACCACGGGCTTCGAGATGGCGGGGCCCGTGGTCAGGGTGGATACGCCCGGCAGGGACTCCAGCGTCTCACCCAGCGTCTGGCCCCGGCGTTCTTCCAGTGCGGACAGGGGCAGGACGAGAACGGACTGGCTGGATCCGGTGAGTTCGCCCGCAAGGTCCCGGTCGCCCGTGACGGTGACCTCATCACCCATCAGGATCTCCGGCTCCATGCTGACTTCGAGCACGGGAGACCTGTTTTCGGTAACGTGTATCTCGCTTTGGACCGTCCGGTAGCCGATAAACCGGAATTCGATCGTGTGGCGGCCCTGTGGTACGTTTTCGAGACGGAATACGCCTTCTTCGTCTGTAAATGTACCGATTTCGAGCACGGGCAAAACTACGGTCACCGCCGGCAACGGTTCGCCGCGCTCACTGAGCACCTTGCCGCTCACTGTGGCGGCCCGTGCCGCTGCCGGAAGTACAAGGAAGAACACGGCGATCGCCAGGATGGCGCACCGTACATTCGTTGCTTTCATCAGGAAATACTCCAAGCTCGCATTGACGGGAAAAGGCCGCGGCCGTGTCCGGGCTGCGAATTGGACACGGCCGTGTCCGTACTATGACCGCACTTCCACTTCGAAGGTCACTTCGATATCCGTCTCATCACTCGGCGTCACGCCGTCCTTGGGTCCGGCATCGTAATGACTCTGAGAGACCCGGAACTGACCGTTCCGTGCGTTAGACGGGACCGTAAGCGTGAATTTGAGTCCGACGGGATGATCAGCGCCCGTGTTCGTCACGTAGTCGGATTCCTTGTCCGCGTAGGCGACGGTGGCCGGTGCAAATCCCCCGAGGGTTTCAAAGAACAGCTGGTGGACTTCGGCTTCCTCCCTGATCTCTTCGGTGATATCCTCCGGCGGGCTTTCCAACTCGTTCAACTCCTGTATCATGCCGTCGTAAACTGTACCCGCGTCCACGACGATTCTGTCCACGACCGGTGCGTTGCCGCCTTCACCGTCGAGGTCCTGGAACTGCACGGTGAGCGGAGATCCCCCGCCCTGGGGCGTAAGCGTGATCTTGAGCGTCGTGATGAGCTCTACTTCACCCGGTCCGTGGCCATGATCGTCGTCGTGATCGTCGTGGTCATCGTCATGTGCGTCCGGCTCGTCCGGACCCATTGGATTGGAGTCATTGTCGTCTGCGCAGGAAAACGTCAGCGCGGCAGCCAACATCGCGGCGGTCATTACGGACAGTAAGTTCCATCGGAATTTCAACATTTTCGGCTTCTCTTCCTTTGCTGAGTTGCGTCAAGTACGTGAGCTGCTTCTTCGATCGTAAACTGATCCTTCAGTGCCTGGAACTCGGCATCTCGATGTTCCAATCTCTCGACTTCGATAAAAGGCCCCTACGGCCATCGTGCGCGTGCATCGACCCGGCTGATCCCGGTGCTGCTCGCACGGCGAAGCGCGTGAGCAGGTTCCGCGATCGGCGGATCTGCGCCGGTCCAGATTACCCGCACCGAGACTGCAGGTTCCGTTACGGACATCGGTGCTGACCGATGCGAGTGAACGGCCCGAACGGTCTGAACGGTCTGGACGGACCGAACGGTCTGAACGGTCTGGACGGTCTGGACGGTCTGGAAGACCTGGAGGTCTGGATTTACAAGCCAGCGATGTCCGGCATGGGTCAAGGTCCGCGCCTGATGGATTCAGGCGTTCGTCCGGAGCATCCGGGCTAGCAGGTCAGGGAAGGGGCGGTGCGCGGTTTCTGTGCTGCTTAACCTGAATTCGAGGGTGACCGGGCTGCGATACACCGGCCGCAAAGCCGACGATATCGTAGTCCGGGAGGGTAGGAGATGCATGCTCAAGCACCGCGGTGAACGCGGCGGCGCCAAGGCAGAACTGGCAGTGTTCCACATGCCCGGCTTCGGTCTCCAGCTCATCGCAGTCGTGCGGGGGATGCGCAAAATACACGGCAAACGCGACGGCGAAGGATAGCGTGAGGAGTTTCATGGGAGACCCGACACCAAGTGGCTTGATCTATCAAAGAAATGGAACTGTTTCAACGAAATACCAGTCGCGCGAATTAAAACGGTGAGCGCTGGCTTGTCAATCGGTTTCTATTCTGACATGGCCTGTCCGAAGGGTATGGACATGCCGAAAGTGACGTTGCGGCCCGGATTGTCGATGTAGTACCTGAAACGGCTCAGGTAGTCCCGGTACCGCTGGTTGAACAGGTTGCGAACGCCGAACTGCACGCGCACGGGCTGGTCGGCCACGGCTATTTCAGCGTGCAGGTCCAGGTCGAAGAGCTCGTAGCCGGCCGGCGGGTCCGCATAGTCGATGCCTTCGGGAAAGTTGTCCTGCCTCAAGACGAAACGGCCTTCGAACCCAATCCCGGCGTCGAGGAGCCGCCCGCCGGTGGGCAGGTGGAAACTCAAGCCGGCGATGAACCGGGTGGCCGGCATCTGGTACAGGGGCTGGCGTTCCACCGTATTTCGTCCCCGGACGAACGAAGCGGACAAATGGGTGTCGATGTGCGGCGTCAGTTCGTATTCCAGGTACCCGTCGAATCCCTGGATCACCGCGTCGGACTGGACGTAGGTGAATTTGGGAAATGCGCCCCTGATGGTTAAGACGAGATCGTCCGCCGGCAACAGGGAGATGTAGTTGCTGTATTGGGAACGGAAAAGCCCCAGTTCGCCGCGGCCCCGGTCCCCCTGGTACCGCAAGGTCAGGTCCGTGTTCAGGCTCGATTCCGTGCCCAGTTCCTTGTCCCCGATCTCGAACTGCGCGGTGCCGTGGTGGACGCCGTGGCTGTACAATTCGTTCACCCCTGGCGGCCGCCAGGCCCGGCCGACGTTGGCGGCGACGGCCGTGTTCGGCGTCAACTCGTAGATCAGGCCGAGCACACCGGTCATGTTGCTGTAGGTGAAAACGCCGCCATCCACGATCTCGGTGGCGCGGCGACCCGTGTTCGAGTAGATCTCCATCCACCGGTAGTCGTAACGCAGTCCGGTCTCCACCGTCGTTTTTCCCTTCGTCCAGGACTCCAGGGCGAACACGCCGGCACTGTAGGCCAGAAAGTCGGGAATCAGGAAACCGGTACTGAAGCGCTTGTTCTCCTGGCGCATGCCGCTGACGCCGACTTTTCCGTACCAGTTTCCGAAGTTGCGGTGCTGGAAGATCGCGTCGCCGCTGTGGGTCTGTAGCCCCTGGGAGAAGCCGGGTCTGGCCACCCCGCCGCTCCTGGCGTGGGAGTCCCATTCCTCCCGCCGGTTGTATTGTTGTCCGTACCGGAGTTCGAGATTGCCCTTCCCTTCAATACGTACAAGAGATCGAACGGAAAGGAGATCGTGGTCCACCCGCTGGCACGGATTATCGATTTCGTAGGTGAAGGAGCCCACGATGGTCGGCTCGCCGCGCTCGATGGACCTTCGCAGGTCCGTGGTGTTGCCGATGTGGGCCCCTTTGAAGATCCCGATCCAGGTACCGAAATGGCTGAAGTAGGCTTCGGTGTCCACGCGGTCCGACGTATAGCCCAGCGCCATCGAATAGTCCCGCTCGTCGAACCCGGAATTCCGTATGACGTGGACCGGCGCGTGGGCGTCGCCCGCCCGGCGCAGGCTACCCTGGACCCTCCACTTGAGTCCCCCAAGCTGCCGCAGAGCGCCCTGCAGGAGCAGAGAGCCCGCGCCTTGCCGGTTGTTGGAGAAGAGGTTCGTGTTGATCCGGCCGCCCATGCCCGGCCTCGTGGGCAGTTCCGGCGGTTCGATGCGGATGACGCCGCCGATGGCGCCGGCGCCGTATTGCACGCCGGCGGCGCCCTTGAGCACCTCGATGCGGGCCGGGGAAAAGGGATCGATCTCCGGGGCGTGGTCTCCGCCCCACTGCTGTCCTTCCTGGGTAATGCCGGCGTTGAGTACCAGCACCCGGGCGCTGTGGACGCCTCGCAGCACAGGTTTCGATACGGCCGGCCCCGTAGTCAGGGAGGTTACGCCTGGCAGGGATTCCAGTGTCTCGCCCACCGTCTGTCCCCGCCGCTCTTCCAGGTCGGAGAGGGGGAGGACGAGGACGGACTGGCTGGACCCGGTGAGTTCGCCCGCCAGGTCCCGGTCGCCGGTGACGGTGACCTCCTCGCCGAGCAGCGCCTCAGGCTGCATGCTGACTTCAAGCACCTTCGGCTCGGTTTCGGAGACGACCACCTCGCTTCGGATCGTTCGGTAACCGACGAACCGGAACTCGATCGTGTGCCTGCCCACCGGCACGTTCTCCAGGCGAAACCGGCCTTCCTCGTCGGAGAACGCTCCGATCTCGAGATCGGGCAGGATAACGGTCACCGCCGGCAGTGGCTCTCCAGTCTCGTTCAGCACCTTTCCGCTCACCGTGGCGGCATGCGCTTCGACCGGAAGTACCAGACAGGACACGGCTATCGCCAGTATGACGCTCAGGGTTTTCGTTGCATTCATGGGAAACCCTCTGGCGCGCGATTCCACGAACAGATCACTCTGCAAGCAACTCACACTGCATTAAGACTACTTAACGTGTTAAATGCTACCAGACGTATTAACGCACGAGGACTTCGAAGGTCACGTCGATGTCCGTCTCGTCGCTCTGGTTCACGCCGTCCTTGGGTGCTTCATCAAAGTGACTCAGAATGATGCGTAACTGGCCGTTCTGCGCGTTGTCCGGCACGGAAAGGGTAAACGCGAGGCCAACGGGATGGTCCGCTCCCGAATTCGACACGTAATCGGATTCCTTGTCCGCATACTCGACGGTAGCCGCTGAGAATCCCCCGAGGGTCTCAAAGAAGAACTGGTGGGCCTCAGCTTCCTCTTCCACCTCCTCGGTGATGTTCTCCGGCGGGGTTTCGGTCTCGTTCAATACCTCGACCATACCGTTGTAATCCGTTCCGGAAGTTACGGCCAGCACGTCCACGACCGGCTCGTTGCCGCCTTCACCGTCCAGGTCACGGAATCGCACGGTTATCGGCGATCCTCCGCCACTGGGCGTAAGGGTGATCGCAAGCGTCGTGATGAGTTCTTCTTCGCCCGGTCCGTGGTCGTGGTCGTCGTCATGGTCGTCTTCCTCATGTTCTTCCGGATCGGAAGGACCGGTGGGACTGTCGTCGTCATCGGCGCAGCCGAACGTCAACGCGGCGGAGACGAATACGGCGGCGGTCAGGATGGTCAGTACGTTCCAGTGATGCCTGAACATATCGAGCTTCTCCTCAATGTGTTGCGTAGCGTGGGTTGAATTGATGCTGCTGTGTGAATCAAACGGCTATTGCGACTATGCACTTGCCAACGGTCTCGATCCGGGCCGGCGTCAGGACCGGTGCGACCATGATCGGTGCTACCTCGACCGGGATCAGCGCGGCCAGCGACGTGACCGTCTTCAAATCCTATGCCGAGCCGGTGAACGGCCTGGACGAAATGAATCGGTTAAGTTTGTTATGGTCGCGGACCGTGCCGAGTGGATTTGGCGATCGGCCGGAGCCTGCGGAGTGTCAGGTCAGGGAAGAGGCGGTGCGCGGTTGAGGTGCTGCGCGTTACGTGTCTGGGGGTACCCGGTTTCAGGCGCGCCGGCCACGAAGCCGACCAACGCGTGGTCCGGGGGCGAATCAGGCGAATCTTCTAGCACCGCGGAGGATGCGGCACCTAAAAGACACCCCTGGCAGTGGTCTGCATTCGCGGCGTCCGATTCCAGTCCATGACAGTGATGCGGCGGACTGGTGAATAGAAAGGCGAATACCAGGACGAAAGAGAGCGTAAGCAATTTCATGCCGGACTCGTCACGCGGAAAACGGACCCATCGAATATGGTGCAATTTTCGAGATTTTTAGCTTGTTTCAGTCACGTAATATTGCGCCAATTCAGCCGATTTGTCAAGTGATTTCGCGCCTTCGCACAATACGGACTTGACACGGACAGGGCCCCTTGTTATTATCCGACGCCGCGAAAAAAGCAACGCGAAAAATGCGCGGACATCTGCTTTTAAACGCAAGAAAAGGAGCGAGAACAGGGGTGTCCGGGAAAACCATGATCGAAGCGAAGGACCTATGCAAGTACTACGGTTCCTTCGTCGCCGTGCAAGACATCTCCTTTACCATACCCGAGGGCCAGATCGTGGCCTTCCTCGGACCGAACGGCGCGGGCAAGTCCACGACGATGAAGATCCTCAGCGGCTACCTGGGCGCCAGCGCGGGCACCGCGGCCATCGCCGGACTCGACGTGAGACGGGACCGCCTCTCCATGTCAAGGCGTCTTGGATACCTCCCGGAGAACGGTCCGCTGTACCAGAACATGACACCGCTGGAACTCCTGCGGTTCTTCGGCGAGGCCCGTGGTCTCGATCGACTCCGGCTGTCCGAGCGCCTGGATTACGTCATCGACCGGTGCAGCCTCCACGAAGCGCTCGAAAAACCCATCGACAAGCTTTCCCGGGGCAACAAGCAGCGGGTCGGTCTGGCGCAGGCCCTGCTCCACGACCCCGATGTGCTCATCATGGACGAACCGACCGCCGGGCTCGATCCCAACCAGATCCGGGACTTCCGCCAGGATATCCGGTTGCTCGGGCAGACCAGGACCATCCTGCTTTCCACCCACATCCTGCAGGAAGTGGACCTCATCGCCGACCGCGTTCTCCTGATCAACGAGGGCAGGATAGTCTTCGATGGCCCGCCTGCCGATCTGCGTCGCGGCGGATCGCTCGAAGCGTCTTTCCACGCCCTTACCGGACACGAAGGGGAGGCGTCGAGTGGCGAGAGTGGCGTGAGTGGCGAGGCGGCGTCGAATGACGAAGCGGCGTCGGGTGGCGTGACCGGACACGGCGAGGAGGCGGACGAATGAACCTCGGCCCGGCAAACCGAATCAACGTCCGGCTGGTGGCGGCCATCGTCCGAAGGGACCTGCGCCTGGCCTTCAGCAATCCCACGGGATACGTCTTCGTTACGCTGTTCATCTTCCTCAGCGCGGCCGCCGCGTTCTGGCAGGTCCCGTTCTTCCTGAACAACCTGGCGAACCTCGATCAGCTGAACGCCGTGTTCCCCTACCTGCTGCTCTTCTTCATCCCGGCGCTGACCATGGGCGTCTGGGCCGAGGAAACCCGGCAGGGTACGGATGAACTGCTGCTTACGCTCCCGGCGACGGACCTGGAAATCGTCCTCGGAAAATACCTCTCGGTGGTGGGCGTCTATACGGCCTCGCTCGTGCTGTCCCTGACCCACGTGCTGGTCCTGATGTTTCTCGGCAGTCCCGACCTTGGGCTCATGGCCGGAAATTACCTCGGATACTGGCTCGCCGGCGCCGCCCTGATCTCCGCCGGCATGCTGGCGTCCCTGCTGACCTCGCACGTCACCATCGCCTTCATCCTCGGCGCGCTGTTCTGCGCCGCCTTCGTACTCATCGGACCCATAGCCGGCGGAATCAGCGACGGACTGCGGAGCCTGCTGTCGCCCCTGGGGTTATTTACCGCCTTCGACGACTTCGCGCGCGGCGTCGTCAGTTTCTCCGGACTGGTCCACTTCGTCTCCGTCGCCGGTCTGATGCTGTATCTCAACGTGGTGCTGATCGGTCGGCGCCACTGGCCCGTGCAGGCCGGCGGATACCGGATGGGGATCCACCACGGCGCGAGGGCGGCGGCCCTCGTGGCGGTGGTAATCGGACTGAACGTCATCCTGGGCCGGGCGGGCGTCCGCCTGGACGTAACCGCCGAAGGGCTCCATTCGCTTTCAGACGAGACCGTGCAGATGCTGTCGGAGCTGGACCCGGAGCGTCCCGTATTCATCCAGGCCTTCGTGAGTCCGGAGGTGCCGGAGTCCTACGTACAGACCCGATCGAGCCTGATCGACGTGCTCAAGGAGCTGGACGCCGTGGGCGGCAGCCGGGTCCAGGTTCGGATCCAGGCCACGGAGATGTACACTCCCGAGGCCCGGGAGGCCAGTGAGCGATTCGGCATAACTCCCCGCGAGCTGCCGGACCTGCGCAGTGCCCGATCGGGGTTCACGAACGTCTTCGCCGGGATCGCCGTTACCTGCGGCCCCGAGGAACAGGTGATCGGGTTCCTGGACACCGGACTCCCCGTCGAGTACGAACTGGTGCGCAGTCTGCGCGTGGCCGCCCGGGCGGACCGCGCGAAACTCGGCATACTCGCCACGGAAGTGCGGCTTTTCGGGGGATTCGATTTCAACACCATGCAGAGCCGCCAGCCCTGGGCCATGACCGAAGAGCTGCGCAAGCAGTACGACGTGGTGCAGGTCCAGCCCCAGGAGGACTATCCCGACGACCTGGACGTGCTCCTGGCCGCCCTGCCCAACACCCTGACCCAGCCCGAAATGGACCGGCTGTCGGACTACATCGCCTCGGGGAACCCCACGCTGCTCCTGACGGACCCGCTGCCCTCCTTCAACCTGGCCCTTTCCCCTTCCGAGCAGAAGGGGGCAAGCGCCAATCCCTTCGCCGGCAACCAGCAGCCCGCTCCCGTGCCGAAGGGCGATATCCAGGGCCTGCTGCGCAGGTTCGGCGTGGAATGGACCACCGGCCTGATCGTATGGGACCAGTATAACCCCCACCCCGGCATGGCCCACCTCCCGCCGGAAGTGGTCTTCGCGTCCCCGGGCAACGAGAATCCGGACACCTTCAACCAGGAAGCCGTCAGCACCGCGTCGTTGCAGGAACTCGTCTTCATCTTCCCGGGCCGGCTGCAGCATGCCGGCTCGGCGGACTTCACGTTCACCCCCCTGGTACAAAGCGGCATCATGTCGGGGCTGACCGCCTATTCCCAGCTCGTTCAGCGCAACTTCTTCGGCGGTTCGCAACTGGTGCTCACCAATATCCCGCGGCGCGCTAGTCAGAACGCCTACACGGTGGCGGCCCACGTCACGGGCAACGCGGATGGCACCGCGGCCACGGACGACGCGGCCGGGGAAGGCGCGGTGGGAACCGGAGTAAGTACGCCGGTCAACCTGGTCGTCGTGGCCGACGTGGATTTCGCTTCGCAGCAGTTCTTCGACATACGCCGCATGGGCGCCGCCGGGCTAAGCTTCGACAACGTCACCTTCTTCCTTAACCTCATGGACGTTCTGGTCGGTGACGAGTCCTTCATCGCCCTGCGCAGCAAGCGGGTGCGTTACCGCACGCTCGAGACCGTCGAAAGGCAGACCATGGCCTATACGGAGCAACGGGTCAGGGACGAGGACGCCGCCGAGGAGGAGGCGCAGGCGGCACTGGACCAGGCCCGCCGCCGGCTCACGGCCCGGGTGGACGAGGTCCGCCAGCGGACCGACCTGGACGAACAGACCCGGCGGATCATGGTCCGCAACCTGGAGGAAGTGGAGAATCGGCGGTTCGAGACGCTGCAGACCAATATCGAGGCCGAAAAGGAAGCCAGGATCCAGGAAAGCAAGGAGATGATGGAAAGCCAGGTCCGGCTGATCCAGAACACCATAAAGAACCTGGCCGCCCTGCTTCCGCCCGTGCCGGTCTTCCTCCTGGGCGTATTCATCTTCCTCCGGCGCAGGCGTCGCGAAAACGAAGCGGCCGCCGCCGCGCGGAGGTTGAGGAGCTGAACATGGACGAGACACGCAAGACCCTGGCCTTCGTCGCCGCGGCGGTCGTAGTGACCGCCGCCGCCTTCCTGGCGGCTCCGGCCGACCCGACGCCGGAAGCTTTCTCGGACCGCGGCGAGGCTTTCTTTCCGGACTTCGTCGATCCGAACGACGCGGTCTCCCTCGAGGTCATCGACTTCGACGAAGCGACGGGAGGCATCGTCGCTTTCAGCGTGGCGTTCAAAGGAACGCGCTGGCGCATTCCCTCCCATCACAACTACCCCGCCGACGACAAGGACCGCCTCGCCCGCACGGCCGCCGGACTCATCGAGGTCCGCAAGGACGACGTGGTCGCCGAGATCGCCGCGGACCACGAAGCACTGGGCGTGGTGGACCCGCTGGACGAGTCGATCGCCTCCCTGTCGGGACGCGGCAAGCGCGTTACGATCAAGGATGGAAACGATAACCTGCTCGCCGACCTCATCGTCGGCAGGAACGTCCCGGGCCGGGAAGGCCAGTACCGCTACCTCCGGGTACCCGGCCAGAAGCGGACCTACGCGGCGCGGTTCGACGTGGACGTATCCTCCCGGTTCGGCGACTGGATCGAAAAGGACCTGCTGGAAGTGGACCAGGCGCGTATCGACCAGGTGATTCTGAAAGACTACTCCATAGACGAGGGCACCCGCATGTTGAACCAGCGCGACACGATCGTGCTGTCGAAAGGGGACGCCGACTGGACGGCCAACCGCATGCGGACCGGGCAGCAGGTCGACGCCGTAAAGATGGAAGACCTGCTCAAGGCCCTGGACGAGTTGACCATCGTGGGCGTCCGGCCCAAGCCCGCCGGTCTTACCCGGAGCCTGGAAGACAACGACGAAGGCATCAGCATTACCCGCGGCGATCTGGCCTCGTTACAGCAGAAGGGTTACTACTTCACGGGGGACGGCCAGCTGGTCTCCAACGAAGGCGAAACCCAGGTCCGCACGGAGGACGGCGTCCTCTACACGCTGCGGTTCGGGGAGATCGTGTACGGCGCGGGAGACGAGGTCACGGCCGGTCTGGCAGGCGCGAGTAGTGCGGGCGGTCTGGGCGGCTCGGGCGGCCCCGGCGGATCAGGAGCCGGAAGCCCCGCGGGACCGGGCGAGAACCGGTACCTGTTCATCACGACCGGATTCGACGCCGGCCTCTTCCCGGAACCGTCCAGGCCCGCTGACCTGGGATTCCAGGCCCGGGCGGACTCCCTCTGGACCAATGCCGACCGGACCAATGCCGATCTACACGAAGAACACGAGACCTGGCGGCAGCGCGTCGATACGGGACGCCGGACCTCCGCGGACTTGAACGCCCGTTTCGCCCAGTGGTACTACGTCATATCCGCGGAGAGCTTCGACCGGATCCGCCTGAGGCGCACCGACCTGGTAACCTCCGAGTAAATGGTGACCGGTTTAACCCGAAATCCCACCTGCGCGGAGGTCATCGCGCAGACCCTTCACGAAGCCGGCGTCCGATTCGCTTTCGGGCATCCCGGTGGTGAAGTACTTGAGTTGATGGACGCACTGGAACGGTCGGGGATCCGGTTCGTCCTGACCGGACACGAGTCCACGGCGGCCTTCATGGCGGCGGCCGTGGGACGCCTGACCGGTACCCCGGGGGTCTGCGTGGCGACCCTGGGACCCGGTGCGTGCAACCTGGTGCTCGGTGTGGGGACCGCCTACCTGGACCGCGACCCCGTCCTGGCCATCTCTGCGCGGACGTCGACGGAAAGGCACCACCGGAGCAACAAGCAGAACCTGCCGCTGATCGACCTCTTCACCCCCATCACCCGGTGGTCCGTCGACCTCGAAGGCGCGGACGTCGAGGACACCGTGAAAACCGCCCTTTCCGTCGCGGCGGGGCCGCCGCGGGGCCCGGTATACCTCTCCCTGCCGTCGGACGTGGCGGGAAAGCCGGTCGCCGGCCCGGATTCCGCGGGCAGCCAGGCAGGCCGCGGGACAGTGCATCCACCGCTTCCGACCCCCGCACACGAATCGGATCTACCCCGCATCCTGTCCACGTTGAACGGCGCCGAAAGACCCGTCGCCGTGGTCGGCATCGCCATGGACGCGGCCAGAGACGCACCGGCCGTCCGGCGTTTCCTGCGCGATACCGGCCTGCCCTACGCGTCGACCGTGCAGGCGAAGGGGATCGCCGATGAACTCGGTGACGGTTTTCTCGGCACGATCGCGCCGGCCGCCGGCGAAGACCGGATCATCGAATGGCTGCAGCAAAGCGACTGTGTGCTGGGCATCGGCTTCGATCCGGTGGAGGTCTCCCGGCTCTGGCATTTCGACGCGCCGCTGCAGATCGTCGCCAACGCCCCCGTGGGGTTCGGTACCTTTACGCCGCCGGCGGCCTGCGTGGGCGACGTGTCCGCCCTCCTGGGCCGCATCGCGGAAGGATACCGCGGGCGATGCCTGTGGACGGCCGACGACATCGGTTACCTGAGGGCCCGGGTCGACGCGGTCTATCACCCGCCGTCCGAGGAGGGACCGGCAGGCATGTCGCCCTACCACCTGGTGGGCGCCCTGCGGGACGCGCTCCCGGACGACGCCGTCGTTTCCTCGGACGTGGGCGCGCACAAGAACGTAATGGGACAGCGATGGCGGGCGCCGGAACCGGGCACCTTCCTCATGTCCAACGGCCTTTCTTCCATGGGTTACGGGGTAGGCGCGGCCATGGGCGCGGCCATGGCCCTGCCCGACCGCCCGGTGGCGGCGGTGACCGGTGACGGCGCCTTCGCCATGATGGTCCAGGAACTCGAGACGATCAGGCGCACCGGCATCGCGCCGTTGATCGTCGTCCTGTACGACGCGTCGCTGGCGGTCATCAAGATCGCCCAGCAGGCCAGGGAACTCCCCGTGACCGGGGTCGACTTCGCGCCGGTGGAGTGGGTGAAGGTCGCCGAAGGATTCGGAATCCCCGCGGAGGACGTAAGCACCCCGGACGAAACCCGCGACGCCGTTGCGCGGTGGGTGCGTCGGCGGGATGCGCGGGTCCTGGTCGCCCGGGTGGACGAACGGCTCTACACGGGGTTGAAGTACTGATTTTCCGGGTTCCAGGGAGGATTCGTTAGCTAGCACTGCGGTACGGAAAGCTATCCGCGGCGCAGCGAAAAAAAGCGTGGCGCTGAAGCGCCTCGTCGGTATATTGAACCCGCCTTTAACGGACCCGGTCCACCTCCGGCCCGGACCAACGTCTCACTACCCACCGTACGCCAGGAGAGAAACTGCATCTATGGGGGGCGACTTTACCCTGTATCTGGCCGTAGCGCTCGGGCTGTACATGGCCTTCTCCATCGGCGCGAACGACGTGGCCAACGCCATGGGTACGTCGGTGGGGTCCAAGGCGCTCACGATCAAGCAGGCCATCCTGATCGCCGGCGTGCTCGAATTCCTCGGGGCCTTCCTGGTGGGAGGCCAGGTCACCAAAACCGTTCGGGGAGGCATACTGGACCCCCAGATTTCGGCGGCTGCGCCGGAGCTCATCGTGTACGGCATGCTCGCGGCGCTCATGGCCGCGGGTACCTGGCTCGTAGTCGCTTCCCGGTTGGGCTGGCCCGTGTCGACCACTCATTCGATCGTGGGAGCCATCGCGGGCTTCGGCATCGTCGCCTTCGGCTTCAACGTCGTACAGTGGGACCAATTAACGCAAATCGTCGCCTCCTGGGTCGTCTCGCCGCTGCTGTGCGGCATACTGGCCTACCTGATCTTCAGCGCGATCAAATGGACGATCCTCCGCCACTCGGATCCCGTGCGGCGGACCCGGAAATGGGCGCCGCTCTATATTTTCAGCGTCGTCGTCGTGATTTCACTCGTCACCCTGTTCAAGGGACTGCAGAACGTCGACCTGGATCTCACGCTCGCCGAGTCGCTCCTCTGGTCCGGCGTCCTGGGCATCTTCGCGGTAATCGCCGGCCACTTCCTGCTCGGGATGATCGGTAACCGGTCGGGGACCGAAGCTATGGACACATCGTCCGGTGACGGCCAGATGGCCATCGTCGAGAAGATGTTCGGCGTGCTCCAGATCATGAGCGCCTGCGCCGTGGCCTTCGCCCACGGCTCCAACGACGTGGCGAACGCCATCGGACCGCTGGCGGCCGTGGTGAATATCAGCCAGTCCGGCGTGGTCAACCCGGAGTCTCCGGTGCCCAGTTGGCTCCTCTTGGTCGGCGGCATCGGCATCGTCATCGGCCTGGCGACCATGGGCTACCGCGTCATGGCGACCATCGGCACCAAGATCACGGAGCTGACGCCCACCCGGGGATACTCGGCCGAATTTGCCGCGGCCATTACCATCGTCCTGGCCAGCCGCCTCGGACTGCCCATCTCGACGACCCAGACCCTGGTCGGCGGGGTCATGGGCGTGGGACTCGCCCAGGGCGTCAAGGCCCTGGACCTGAGCATCCTGGGCCGGATCGCGGCTTCCTGGATCATCACCGTACCCGTCGGCGCCCTGCTGGCGATAATCTTCTTCTACGTTTTCCGGGCCATACTTTAAACCTGCGGACGGCCTGGACGACCGGCCCGGACGGTCTGGATGACGCCGCATGAACGAACCCCCGCTGGACGCCGTCGACCCTGAAGAAATCCAACCGCGGCCGCGACTCGCGTTCACCCTCGCTTCCACCGCGCTGGTACTGGGCGCCTACCTGATGCTGCAGGTCGCTGTGACGGTCGTCCTCATAGCCGTGCTGGACCTGGATCCGACGGAACGCATGGGCGACCTGATCGCCGTGGGCGTAATCCTCTCCGCCATACCCTGTACATTCCTCCTGCTGCTCATCCTGGACCGCCCCGGCCGCGCGCGTGGCATGGACCCGCGAACCTGGCTGGCGCTCCAACCGGTCCGGGATTCCACCGTGCTCGCCTGGGTGGTATTCGCCTTCGTGCTGCTTCAGCTTGCCGACCTGATCACCGTGGAATTCGGACGGTCGCCGGTACCGCCGGTCATGGAGTCGGTCATCGAAACGACCCGGTATACGGCGCTGCTCTGGTTCGCGCTCGTGATCGCCGCGCCGGTCTTCGAAGAAGCGCTGTTCAGGGGGTTTCTCTACACGGGGCTGCGCCGGACGAAGTTAGGCGCCGGGGGAACGATCGTTGTCACCACGCTGCTCTGGACAATGCTGCACGCCGCCCAGTACGACCAGTTCTTCCTGACGCTGATCGCCCTGATCGGCATCCTGCTCGGGATCGCCCGCGAGTATACTGGTTCGCTGTACGTCCCCCTCGCCATCCACGGGGTGAACAACCTGCTCAGTACCCTTCAGATGACGGAAGAAAGAGACGCGCTCGTCAACGCGTTATTTTAGAGATGATGCGTTTCGTTTGGTAGAGGTGGGGATTCCGCGGCGTACGGACCTGCCTGGCCAGGACTAACCTGGTCCCGCTCGGCCTGACCCGGCCCCGCTCGGCCTGGTCCCGCCCGGCCTGACCTGGTTCAACCTGACCTGGTTCAGCCTCAGACGCCGAGGGCTTTCTTGTTCTCGGGAGTCAGCCTGGTCAGCGTGCGCTTGAACTTGTAGTGGCCCTCTTCGGACTTGACGGGTTTGACCAGCAGTACGGTCTGGGCTTCGTCTTCCTGGTTCTTATCGCTTCCCTTGGCCATCTTGGCCGCAAAGCTCCTGTCCTTAGCCATTTCCGTTTCCTCCTTGAAGGTGAATTCCTGTTTCGTTACAGTGCGGCCGCGATCGGCTCGTTGGTCTTCTAAACGCGTCCAATCTAACGATTCTGCTTGACAAATGCAATAAAAAACATCAAGATCAAAGTAACTGTCATCGGAACCTGTCTGCGATTCCGGCGTGCGTGGGTGCACCGGAAGCCCGCAAATCGCCGGTTCGGGGCGATATACTTGAACCATAAGCCCTGCCGCGAGAGGAGACAACATGGATCTGTAGGGATAAGCCATGTAACCGCTGTACTTACGTGTGCAATCGTATGGTTAATCGAGAAGCATCGTCCAGAACCCCCTTAAGTGTTCATGCATCTTCGCGATGACTGCGCAGTATGCACGAAGGGGGATGGGGGATACAATGATCAGGATTTCCGGCAACAAACCAGCGACGTTCGTACTGCGCTCCATCGCGCTGTTTTGCTTCATGGCGGCATTCCTCATGGTCACCGCGCAGCAGACCCTGGCGCAGGAGTCCGCCGAAGAGACGGCAACCGGTGAAGAACAGTCGACTTCGGCCGAACAGCAATTGCCCGAATTGCCCATCGTGCTGGAAGAGGAACTGGAAAGCATGACGGTGGTCGGAGCGCGGACACAGCCCCGGACCATCACCGAGTCCACCGTACCCATCGACGTGATTCAGGTCGAGGAATTCATCCAGCAGGGCGGTTCGGACCTGGCCGACCTGATGCGGAACGTCGTTCCCTCCTACAACGTCAATACCCAGCCGATCAGCGACGCGGGCACGATCGTCCGGCCCGCCAACCTGCGCAGCCTGGCGCCCGACCAGGTGCTGGTCCTGGTCAACGGCAAGCGCCGGCACCGCGGCGCCGTGATCAACTGGTATGCAAACGCCGTGGCCGAAGGCGCGCAGGGCCCCGACCTGGCGGCGATTCCATCCATTGCGCTCGAAAGAGTGGAAGTACTGCGGGACGGCGCCTCGGCGCAGTACGGTTCCGATGCCATCGCGGGGGTGCTGAACTTCCAGCTCAAGAACAATTACGACGGATTCAACCTGGAGACCAAGGTCGGCAGCTTCCAGGACGGTTCCGGCAGGTTTCTCGGCGACGGGGAGCTTTTCCTGATCGCGGGTAATGTGGGGGTGGGCCACGAAGACGCGTGGCTCAGCCTCAGCGCGGAATACGGCAACTCCAGCGAATCGGTCCGTTCGGTGCAGACGGCTTCCGGCCGAGCCCTGATCGCGGCCGGCAATCTCGAAATCGCCAATCCCGAGACCTTCTGGGGCCAGCCCTTCGTTCGGGACGACCTGAAGATCTTCGCAAACTTCGGCGCGGCGATCGGGGATGACCTCGAATTCTTCGGCCACGCCAACTACGCCAGCAAGGAAGTCGACGGCGGTTTCTACTTCCGGAATCCGCACACCCGCGGCGGCGTGTACCAGGGCCCCGTGGTGACCATCGACGGCGTGGACCGGGCTACACTGCTGGTCGGCGACCTGGACGGCTTGGGCCAGGGCAGTGAATGCGCACCGGTGCCCATCATCAACGACCGGCCGGACCAGGAAGCCTGGCTGCGGGTTCGCGACGATCCCAACTGCTTCTCGTTCCTGAAGATGTTTCCCGGAGGGTTCACACCCCGTTTCGGCGCTTTCGCGTCGGACGAGTCCGTGGTGCTTGGCATCAGGGGACGGGCGGCGACATTGCTGCGCTGGGAACTGAGCGCGGCGTACGGACGCAACGAGGCCGACTACTTCATTTACAATACGGTTAACGCCTCCATGGGTCCCGACACTCCGACCTATTTCGATCCGGGCTCCTACGTCCAGTCCGAAGTCAACCTGAACTTCGACATGACCTACCCGGTCGGCAACAACCTGGTCCTGGCTGCCGGCCTCGAACGACGGACCGAGACCTTCGAACTGGTCGAAGGTCAGATCGAGTCCTACCTGATCGGCCAGCCGCTCGCCAGCCAGGGGTTCACGCCGGCTACCAATGGTTTCGCGGGATTCAGCAAGGTCGCCGCGGGTTCATGGGACCGTTCCAACAACGCGGTCTACCTGGAAGGCGGACTCACGCCCACGGACCGTTGGCTGCTCGACCTGGCCGTGCGTGCCGAAGATTTCGAAGATTTCGGTACGACCACCAACTACAAGGTGGCCACGAACTTCAGCTTGACCGACGAAGTGAAACTACGCGGCAGCGCCAGCACGGGTTTCAGGGCGCCGACGCCCGGCCAGCAGAACGCCTTCAACATCACGACGGAGTTCGACCTGGAACTGAACGACCTGGTGAACAACGGTACGGTGCCTTCCAACAGCCGCGCGGCCGAGTTGAAGGGCGGCAAGCCGCTCGACGCGGAGAAATCCGTGAATATCTCCGCGGGCCTCGTCTTCGATCTGGGCACCGTGAGCGCCACCATCGATTATTTCGATATCCGGGTGCGCGATCGGCTGACGGTCTCCCAGAATTTCGAGCTCACCGACGAGGAGAGAGCCCAGTTGATCGCCGAAGGCATCACCAGCGCGGCGGGGCTGCAGGGCTTTCAGTTCTTCACCAACGACTTCGACTCCGCCAACCGGGGTATCGATGTGGTGATATCGGCGCCGGTGGGGACGGGCACGATGAGCCTGGCCTACAACTACACGAGCTCCGAAGTCACCGATCATAATCCGGAAATCCTGGATGCCACGCAGATCAAGGCGCTGGAGGAGGGACTCCCCAGGCAACGCGGCAATCTGACCCTGACCCAGCCCCTGGCCGATAACTGGAACGCCCTGGGGCGGGCCAGTTACTTCGGTTCCTGGTACGATTTTCGCGATGGCGAGACCTATGACGGCAAGGTCCTGGTGGATCTGGAAAGTACCATCAGGTTCAACGACGACCGGTCCAGGATAACGGTTGGCGCGCAGAACATCCTGAACACCTATCCGGACGAGAATCCCCATGCAGCCGGTGGCCCCTCGGGCGGACCCGGCAACAAGTACAGCCAGTACAGTCCGTTCGGCTTCGGCGGCGCATTCTGGTACGTCAAGTATGGCTTCTCGCTCTAGGTAGGGTTTGTCGCGCTGAGTACGGCTCGAATACGCCCCGGGACCCTCAAGGTTCCGGGGCGTTTCTTTTTTTGCCAGGTGGCCGGGGATGACTATTCAATAGACAATGGGGGCCTCCCGCCGTATCTTGATCCGGCCCATACGTGATAACCGGAGTGGCTGCATGACTGCGCAAATGACACGGCGAAAAACCAAAAACCAGGCCGATCGGAAGACGAAAGGCGGGAAGCCCGAAGGCAGGAAGCCCGAAGGCAGGAAACCCGATGGCAGGAAACCCGAGCTGAGAGGCCTTACCCTGCCCGAGATCTCGCGGATCGTCGCCGAGATGAACGAACCGGCGTACCGGGCCGGGCAGATCGCCTCGTGGGTATACAAGAAGGCCGCGGGTTCTTTCGACGAGATGACCAACCTGTCCAAGTCGCTACGGACCGAACTGGCCGACCGTGCGTGCCTGAACCCCCTGACCCCCATCCGGAAGTCGAAGTCCCGTCACGGACCGACCACGAAGTACCTGTTCGAACTCCAGGACGGCCAGAAGGTGGAAACGGTGCTGATCGGCGGGTCGCGGCGCAACACGCTCTGCATCTCCACGCAGGTGGGATGCGCCATCGGCTGCCGGTTCTGCGCGAGTGGGCTCGAGGGCCTCGTGCGAAACATGACGTCGGCCGAAATCGTCGACCAGGTCGTGCAGGTAAAGAAGCAGGTCATGCTGGCCGGCGATGACCGCCCCATCAACAACATCGTCGTCATGGGCATGGGGGAGCCGCTGGCGAATTACCGCCCGGTGCTCAGGGCCGTACGGATCATCAACGCCGACTGGGGGCTCGGTATCGGCGCCCGCAAGATCACGTTGTCCACCAGCGGACTGGTACCGAAGATCTACCAACTGGCCGAAGAGAAGATCCAGTTCGAGCTGTCCGTTTCACTCCACGCCGCCGACGACCGGACGCGGACCTCGATCGTCCCGATCAACCGGCGCTATCCGCTCAAGCAGCTCATGAGGGCCTGCCGCCATTACACCGGGACCACCGACCGCATCATTACCTACGAATATGTCCTGCTCAAGGGCGTGAACGACCGGTTCCAGGACGCGGAGAATCTCGTAAAGCTGTTGAAAAAGGATAAGTGCAAGCTTAACCTCATTCCCTATAACCCGGTACAGGGCCTGCCCTACGAAACGCCCGACGAACACCGGCGTACGGCCTTCGCGGATGCGTTGCGGGCGGGCGGACTGCAGTTGACCATTCGCCGGGAGCGCGGACGGGACATCGACGCGGCGTGCGGGCAACTGCGCCTCGCCGAATCCCGCAGGAGCCGCTGACGGCCTGGCGGACCTGGCGGACCTGGCGGACCAGGCGTACCAGGCGTACCAGGCGGACCGGGCGGACCAGGCGGGCCGGAGAATCACCATGGATCATGCATCGTCACCCCGGATCCTCGTGGTGCGGCCCGACCGGATCGGGGACGTGGTGCTCTCCCTGCCGGTGCTGGACGCCCTTCGGCATCGCTGGCCAAAGGCCTACCTGGCCATGTTGGCGCGTCCCTACACCCGGGACGTACTCGAGCGAAATCCCTGCCTGGACGCCATATTCGAAGACGATCCGGAGTCTGTTCACCGTGGTCCGGCGGGTTTTTTAAGGCAGGTGCGGCGACTGCGCGCCCAGGCCTTCGACACCGCCCTGGTGCTCATGCCGACCATGCGTCATGTGTGGATGATATGCCTGGCGGGCATTCCCCGGCGCATCAGCGTGGGACGGAAGGTCTACCACGCGCTCACCCGCACCCGGTCCCTCAGCCGCCACCGCTATATACCGCTCCGCCACGAATCCGACTTCTGCCTGGACCTGGCCCGGATCATCGATGCCCGGGAACCCGGGAACCGGCCGCTGATCGAATTGAAGGAGAAGGAGCGTCAGGGGGCCCGCGCGGTCCTGGCCCGGTCACACGGACGGCCGGTCATCGGCATCCATCCCGGCAACGGGCGCAACGCGCCGAACTGGACGGTCGAGCGTTACGCGGCACTTGCGAGGACCCTGCAGGATCGCCACGGCGCGAAGATCGTCGTGACCGGGAGCGCGGAGGAGGAGCATCTCGCCGAAGCGATTGTGTCCCCCCTGGACGGACCCGCCCTTTCGCTGGCGGGGCGGCTGACACTGGGCGAGCTCATCGCGGTAATCGGTGAACTGGACCTCCTGGTGAGCAGCAGCACGGGGCCCATGCACCTGGCCGGGGCGCTGGGCGTTCCGACGGTGTCCGTCTTCTGTCCCCTGCCCGCCAGGTCGCCCGAACGGTGGCGGCCGCTGGGCGGCCGGGACCGCAACCTCCTGCCGCCGGAGGGACAATGCCCGACCTGCGACCGCGGCCCCTTCTGCGAGCTGTCCGGCATCACCGTGGACATGGTCGGGGAGGCCGTTGGGGAGCAATTGGCCCGCGGATGTGCGAAACGATGACCGTCTCTGACACGCCATCCCGCATCCTCGTCATCCGGTTCAGCTCAATGGGCGATATCGTGCTGACCTCGCCGGTCACACGACAGTTGGACCGGCTCTTTCCGGATGCGGAGATCGACTTCCTCACGCGCAGTGAATACGCTCCCCTGGCCCGCGCGCTCCCCGGGGTCGCCGAAGTGCAGCGCTTCGATCCAGGCACCGGCCTCTTGAGCCTCGTCTCCCGCCTGCGCGAAAGACGCTACGACCTGGCGATCGACCTGCACGGGAACCTGCGCAGCAGACTCGTTGCCATGACGGGCATCGCGAGGCGAGTGCTTCGTTACGACAAACGCCGGTTCGCCCGGATGGCCATCGTCAGGAGGCGAAGGCGGTCCAGGCCCGTACCTCATACGATCGACTGTTATCTGGAAGTGCTCGACCGGTTCGAAGCAAGCGCCGCACCTGGCCTGGAAGGCGCACAAAACGCAGCGGAGAAGAGGCTGCCGCAACTGAAAGTCGACGAAGCGTCGGCGGCCATGGTGGAGGAACGACTGGCCGGTGCCGGCATCGGGCCGGATGTCCGTATACTCGGCGTAGCGCCGGGGGCCTCCCATGGTCCGAAACGCTGGCCGCCGGAGCGGTTTGCCCGGGTAGCGGACCACATGGCGGAATCCCGCGACATGAAGATACTGCTGCTGGGCAGCGAGGCGGACCGGCCGGTCACCGGCGAGGTGGTCCATGCCATGGAGCGTCCGGCCGTGGACTGGACCGGGGCGACCGATCTCGCGATGCTGCCCGCGGCCGTGCGGCGGTGCGCGCTCCTGGTCAGCAACGATTCCGGCCCAATGCACGTGTCCACGGCCGTGGGCACACCCGTGATCGGCGTATTCGGCGCCACCCATCCCCGCCTGGGGTTCGCGCCGGTCGGACCGGCGGACGCCGCCATAACGCTCGACCTGCCGTGCAGCCCCTGCAGCCTGCACGGGAACCGGGCCTGCCGGTTTCACACGCACGCGTGCATGGTTGATCTCGATCCCTCGCGCGTAATTGCCGAGGCGGAGCGCCGGGTACCGGTTTAGCGGAAATAACGCAGGTTGACCGGCGGCTGCGGTGCAGAATTACTCGTCGGCGCCGTATTCGAGGAGCGAGAATACGGGACGCTCACCCAGCTTTTTCCGGCCGTCCAGGAAGGATAGTTCGATCAGGAACCCTACGCCGGCCACGACCCCGCCCGCGTCTTCGACCAGCTGACACGCCGCCGTCGCGGTCCCCCCCGTGGCCAGCAGGTCGTCCACGATGAGCACGCGGTCTCCGGGCCTCACGGCATCCAGGTGCATTTCCAACGCGTCCGTGCCGTATTCCAGTTCGAATTCGATCCGCCGCGTCTCCGCCGGGAGCTTGCCGGGCTTGCGCAAGGGAACGACTCCCTTTCCCATGTGGTAGGCGAGCACCGGCGCCAGGATGAACCCCCGGGCCTCGATTCCGGCCACGAGATCGATGGAACGCTCCGCGTATTCATCGACGAAACGATCCACGGCCTTGCGAAAGGCGGCGGGATCCTTGAAGAGCGTGGTCACGTCTTTGAAGTTGATGCCGGGAATGGGAAAGTCCGGCACGTTGCGGATCTTCTGTTTCAGGACGTCCAATTCACACCTCGATTCAGATACCTTCGAAACCCGATGCGGTGCAGACCGCGCAGGTCACTGTTCGAATTCACGTATCCAGTTCTGCACGATGGTGAGGGAAGGGCGGGCTTCTTCCGCGTTGGCGGCGATGATGAACGATTCCCCTCCCCTGTACACTTCGTAACCGGGAAACCGCAGGTCGTCGGCGCCGACCGGGACGCCTTCGAAGAGCGTTTCGGGACGGCCAAACCGGAAACCCTGGCCTTCCACCACGGGTACAGCTATCAGCCTGTTGCCCTCAACGAAATACAACATATCGCCCGACGGGCTCCAGCGGGGCGTCCATCCACTGATTGACGAAACCTGCCATCGTCCCGTACTCGTGGGAAACCGGGTCACGAAAACCTGCCAGCCGGCCCCCTGGTTCGATACGTAGGCCAGGTAGCGGTTGTCCGGCGAAAGGGCGGCCTGAACCACGCGTCCCTGGTCAGCCACGAGCACCTGGGATTCGGCGCCTTCTTCCGTTGAAACATACCGAACCTGCCCCTGGTGGAAATAAACGAGAAACCGGCCGTCACTGGAGAGCATGGGTCCCCGACCCCTCAGCGAATCGGCGGAAAAGACCGTCATTTCGTCCAGGACGTCGAGATCCAAGCGCATGAAAAGGGCATTCTCCCTCGAACGCCCGGGGTTTACGGCCGGGGTAACCGTGAACACGATCGAGCCGCCGTCCGGTGTGAAGCTCGGTCTGCTGTAGTTCAGATCCGCGAAGGTAAGCCGGGTACCGATACCGCTATCGAGCTCGTACAGCCACAGCGCGGACTGTCCCCCTTCCTCCCTTTCCACTATGACCTGGTCTTCAGTGGGGGAAAGGACCAGTTCTCTGATCTCTTCCATGGGCTCGCTGATGATCCGGTCGATCCGGCCGCGACGATCCACCAGGGCGAGGTGCTTGGGTGACTGGTAGGTTTTCCGGTAAACCATGATCCCGTCGTCGGATACGCTCAGCGAATTAACGTGCCGGGCAACCAGAAAAGCCTCGCCCGTCATTTCACCGGATCCCGGCGAAAAGGGAACGGCCCAGAGGTCATCCTCGGGATGGGTCGTGGTCTCCCGGTAGTACAGGAGGTGACCCGACGCATATCCCGCAACGGCGAGAAAGTCGCCCTCCAGGGACAGTATGCGGCGGCCGGACCGGGACGGACTGGGCGGTCCGGGGAACTCCACGGCAATGCGGGAGGCCGTGATCCGGGCCATCGAGATCATCATACTCAGATCCCCATTCCCCCGGTACTTTTCGCTGAGGTCGGCGATCACCTGCGGATCGCCCGAGGACGAGACCACGGTGTACAGACGCAGGCCGTACTCGGACAGGACGAGAGGGGAAATCAACGCCCTTTCGTCATTCGTCCCGTCCGGTTCCAGCAACAGGGCCAGGTCACCCCCGTTTTCGGATACGGCGAATATCCCGCCGCCGGGCCTTACGCCGGCCGTGCTGAAGAGTATCTGGCCGTCACCGCCCCAGGAGATCCCCATGAGACCCCGTTCCGGCAGATCGCAGAGATGTATCTGACCGCCCCCGTCCGCCGCGACCTTCCAGAGCGACCGTCTGGCAACGTATCCGATATGGCGGCTGTCGGGTGACCAGAATACCCTTTCGATATCCTCCGTTCCGGGAATCGCCCGACCCTCGTCCTGGTCAAGAAATCGTACCCAGAGGTGGTTTTCGTGGACATAGGCGAGCATCGAACCATCCGGCGAGATGGCCGCGTTGTCGCGGCCCAGGTTGTCCATGCCCATCTGGAATTTGCGCAGCGTCGCGCCGGGATTCTCATTCACCGTACCCATTAGCGCCGCGGCGATCAGCGACCCGGCGACCAGGCAGGCGGCGCAGACACCGAGCACGACTGGATTCCGCAGGAGGGTAAGGGCGGACCCCGGCTGCGATACGCCGCCGGCCGTACCGGCCGCCGGCCCCGCCTCGTGTTCGTTCCGGCTGTCGGACAGGTCATGGCACACGTCGAGCACGGACTGGTAGCGGGACCTGGGTTCCTTGCCCATGCAGCGCCGGACGACCCGGTTCAGTAGGGGAGGCACCTTACTGTTCGCCGCGCTCACCGGTTCCGGGTCATCCTTCAGGGTACTGCTGATGACGGACACGTAGTTATCACCCGTGAAGGGCCGGACGCCCGTCAGCGCCTCGTACATCATGACGCCCAGGCTGAAAATATCGCTCCGGTGATCGCCGTTGTTGCCAGTCGCCTGTTCGGGCGACATGTACGCCGGCGTGCCCAGTACCGTGCCGGCCTGGGTGAGACTCATCGTGGGCCCGGCGCCATCGGTTTCGTCGGAAGGCCCGGAGACGACCCGGGCCAGGCCGAAGTCCAGGACCTTGGGGACGCCGTCGTCGGAAATCATGACGTTCGCAGGCTTCAGGTCCCGGTGCACCACACCCCGCTCGTGGGCGTGGTCCAGGGCCTCCACGATGGGCATGAACCAGTCGTAGAAGGATGCCAGCGGGAGGAGCGTACCGGACAGGTGCTCGTGGAGCGGCCGGCCGGAAACGTATTCCATGGTGATGAAGTACACGGTGGCGGAACCGCCCGGCTCGCCCGGTCCGCCCGTCCGCGCTTCCTCGATGGCGTACACCTGGGCGATATTCGGGTGGTTCAGCTTGGCGGCCGCCTCCGCCTCGATCCGGAAACGCTGGAGCAGCGCGGGGTCGCGGGACAGGTCCTCCGGCAGCACCTTCAGGGCAACCCGCCGCTTCAGACGGGTGTCCTCGGCCAGGTAGACCTCACCCATGCCTCCTCGTCCGAGCGTGCGTTCGATGCGGTAATGGAGGACGGCGTCGCCCTGTTGCATGCGCTTACTCCATGGCGATAGATAGTCCAGCTGCCGATCGCTAGTCCAGCTCGTCCAGGCGCACGGGCCGGCCCTCCGCCGCGGACCGGTCGGCCGCGAACACGACGCGGTGGGACTCGTAGGCGGCGGCCATGTCGGTGAGGGGCATGGAGCCGCCGCTTCGGATGCTGTCCGCGAAGGCCTGGAACTGGGGCTCGTAAGGGTGATCCTGCACGTCGCCCGAATCGATCAGCGAGGTCTCGAGGGTGCTCCACCGGCTTCGGTCCATCCCCCGGATCTTTTCGGAGTAGAACCGGTTGTCCAGCAGGCTGCCCTTGCTGCCCACCAGGTGTACGTGGAAATAGTAGGGTTGCAGGCAGTCGATACAGGAGGTCACCTTGCCGACCCGGCTTCCGCCCTCGAATTTCAGCATGGAAACGCTGGTCGTGTCGTACTCGTACGGCGCGAAGTGGGGGCTTGAAGACTTGGTGTTGTAGCTGGTGACTTCCTCCACCGTGCCGTCCATGAAGAACAACAGGGCGTCGAGGGCGTGGCAGCCGGCCGTCAGCAGGCTGGTCCCCCCCATGGCCTTCTTCACGTTCCAGTCGTACTGCCCGTACCACGGTCCGATGCCGTGATAGTAGTCGACTTCGGCGTAGTGCAGATCGCCGAGAAGCCCCTGGTCGATGACGGATCGGATCAGGGTGAAATGGGCGCTGTAGCGACATTCGAAGCAGACGCAGACCGACACGCCGGCCCGGTCCACGGCGGACTGGATGCGCGCCGCGTCCCCGGGCGTAAGGGCGATGGGCTTCTCGATGATGAGATGCTTGCCGGCCTCCGCGGCGGCCACGGCCTGATCGGCGTGAAAGGGATGGGGCGTGCAGATGTCGACCACGTGGATGTCCGGGTCGGAGAGCAGGTCGTCGTAATCGACGCAGGACTTCAGCGGCGTGCCGAACTGATCCGAAAGCGCCGCGTCGTCATGGGTCCTGCGGGAGCAGACGGCGGTGACGTCCGCCCCGGACACGGCCTTGAACGCGTCGATATGCGCCCCGGCCACCCAGCCCAGGCCGACTATGCCTACGTTCAGTGGGTCCACGGTCCGTTGATTCACGGTCAGCCTCCGGAGCTTTGCAGGTCGTTCAACATGGTCATCCACCGGCCGTGGTCGGTTTCCATCGTGGCGAGGGAGGTCCGCTCGAAGACGAAGGGATAAGCGGTGATCGCCGCCGCATGTTTGAATGGATCGTCGGCGCAGCAGTCCTCGACGACCGCGGCAAGGAACCCGCGCTGCACGGCGGAAGCCGCGGTCAACAGCACGCAGACGGAAGTTTCCAGTCCCGCAACCAGTATAAAGGATTTACGCGCGCGATGTAAATGGGTTAATAGGTCCGGCTGCAGGAAGGCATCGAAGGTCTGCTTGCGCAGGACCGTTTCTCCGGTCCGTTCGGCGGCGCAAGGCAACACGCCGGCGCCGGACGTTCCCCGGACGCAGGGCGTCTCCCCCTTGACGCGGTAAGGCGCCATCCAGTCCGTCCCGTCCGATTCGAACTCCGCCCGCACATGCACGATGTCGAGGCCCGAAGATCGGCCATATTCCAGCAGCCTTTCGACATTCGACGGGAAATCCGGAAATGCCTTCGCGGTTGCTGCAGGCCAGAAATCACGCTGGACATCGATGAGCAACAGCACAAACCGGCGCCAGTCTGTCTGGTCAGCCATGGACCTGCTTTCGACTGAAGGTGATTCGTCTGAAGGCGAAAGAATGTCGTTCCACTTTGACCCGTGGAAACGCGTTGTTCTTCTCTATCAATCATGTGTTAAGTCCGGCTTCGGGCAAGGTGAATTGCTCAGTCGGTGCAGTCGGTGCAGTAGTTGCCGGTGGAATTTCGTTCCCGTCAAAAAACCTTTATATCAATACGGATATTTCTGCCTTCCCGCCCTTGACATTCCCGTGGACCGGTGTAGATTGAATGCTAACCCTGTTCTACGGCGCGGGCATCGTCCCGCGTCGCATCGTTTTACGGTAAACCTTACATGCATTTCGATCCTCGGAAACTGTTCGAAGACGGTTTCGTCGTGCTTCGTGGAGTGGTTCCCCCTGACTGGCTCGGTCCGCTGAGGGACAGCTTCGAGTGCCTGGTGGACCGCCAGCGGGAGATCTGGGCCCGGGAAAGAAAACCGGACGATCCGCCTGGCGGAGCGTGGGAAACCGGCCACCAGCCCAGGTTGAATTTCGAGACCCTCGTGGACGGGGACACGGCCAATACGATGGCATTCTGCCTCCACGAGAACACCATGGGCGTCAGCCGGCGCATCATGGGCGCGGAAGCCGCCGGCAACACGGGTTTCTTTTTCATGTGCAACCCGGTGACCGACCGCGGACCGGCGCCGTGGCACCGGGACATACACCCCATAGACCAGGCGCCGCTGCGGGGTCTCCAGGACGACCTGCTGCACAACGCGCCCGGTTACCTCCAGTGGAACATCCCCCTCTACGATGACAACGTGCTCTGGGTCGTGCCGATGAGTCACCGCAGGGGGAACACGGCCGAAGAAAATCGCTGCCTGGCACAAAACCCCCGCGAACCGCTGCCCGGCGGCGTGCAGGTCGAGCTCAACGCGGGCGACGGTGTGGTCTATACCAACACGATCCTGCACTGGGGGAGCGACTACAGCGCCAGGACCCGTCGCACCATCCACCTGGGCTTCCGTTCCTACGGCGGGCCGATTTTCCCCTACGTCAACCGGACCTTCCGCGACCTCGGCTTCATCGAATGCCTGCCTTCCGATATGCAGACGGTTTTCAAGGACATCCGGCGCAGATATGACGATGAGACCGACCGGATCGAGTACATCTTCCGCGCGGCCATCGACGGCGACGAGGACGCTTTCCAGGAAGGCGTCGCCGCGCTGCATCCCGGTGAATCAGGACGGATCGTATGCGCCGTGCTCCTTTCCAAGATCGTGTACAAGATGAGGTTCGCCACCCATCCGGTCCGACCGCACTACGGCAGCGACATCTCGCACGACGAAGACTTGAAACCACGGTTCACCGAAGGCGAGCTGGACACGCTCTGGCGGCGCTTCGAGCCGCTGGACGAACAAATGCAGTCCGATGCGCTCCAGTACGTGCCGGGATTCCAGTCGGATCCCATGCACTACTATTTCGAGGAAATGCCTTCCGGCCTGAATATGGGATCTTTCATGGCGGGATGGCGGAACAACTGACGAGCCGCTATCGCGCCCTCCCGGGGAGACCACGATGAAGATCACCGCAGTTTCCGTCTGGACCGTCGTCGTACCCACCATACCCGGCCGGGTGCACAGTCCGGAATACGCGGAGAAGACCGGGTGGGACGAGGTGCCCAAGCACATCATTCGGGTCGATACCGACACCGAGTACGCCGGGATCGGGGAGACCGGCCGGGGCCTGCCCATCGAACAGGTCCGAGAAGGGGCAGGGCTGCTCATTGGCCGCGATCCCGAGGAAATCACGCCGCAGGACATCTTCGGGCGCCGCGCCGAACGGGCGGCGGACGACCTCACCGTGGGAGCGGGGCCGGCCTACGACGCCTACGAGATGGCCGTGCTCGACCTGGTGGGACGGGTCCGGGGGCTGCCCGTGCACACCCTCCTGGGCGGCGCGGTCCGGGACCGGGTCCGGGCCGATTACTGGATGGGCCACCAGACGCCGGAGGACGGCGCAAAGGCCGTGGAAAGAGGGCTGCGCCTGGGATTCACGGGCGTCAAGATCAAGTGTCGGCTCGAAGAACCCATGTACGAGCGCTTGAAGGCCATGCGCGACGTGGCCGGTCCGGGATTCAAGGTGACGGTGGACCCCAACGAACGGTTCTACACGGCCGCCCAGGCCATCGAGCTGGCCGGCCGTCTCGAAACCCTGGGCAACGTGGAGGTCTTCGAGGATCCCATACCCAAGACGGACATCGCGGGCTACGAGGAGATCCACCGGGCCATCCCCTTCCCCCTGGCCATGCACCTGGGGAACGGGGAAGGGGTCGTGCGCGCCCTGCAGGCGGACGGGGGCCGGGGCGTGGTGGACTGCGTGAACCTGGGCGGCAGCATGTTCGGCTTTCAGCGCAACGCCGCCGTGGCCGCCGCGGCCGGCCTTCCCTGCTGGCACGGTTCCGGAAACGACCTGGGGATCTCGGACACTTCTTTCGTGCACGCCGCCGCCGCCGCGCCGAACTGCACCATGGCCTCCGATTTCGTCGGCGGGTGGACCCGGGAAGACGATCTCATCGTAGAGCCCATCTCCTTCGCGGACGGACACGTGCCCACGCCGATGAAACCGGGACTCGGCTGCGACCTGGACTACGACGCGCTGCAGCGGTACACGCAGCAACACGAGGAGCTGAACTGATGCGCCATGCGGAACCACGGAAGGAGCGTCCATGCGGTTGATCGCCGTGGGCTGCGAATACGCCGGGGTCACGACGCTGATCGACGGCCTCTACGCCTGGGGAAACGAACGGGGCGTCCACCACCACCTCGACGACCACTTCACCATACCGGACGCGTACCACCTCGACGAAGCGGAGCAGCAGGGATTCATCGACATGCTGCCGGCCATCAAAGAGCGGTTCCAGCGGTTCCAGATCGTGTACCACGTCCGCCTGATGCACAAGTTCGATCACATTCTCCTCGGCGGGTTCCACATCGAGGAAATGGTGTACGGACCCCGGTACTATTACCCGGGGATCAACATCGCGGTGCGCGAGTACGAACCGGACATGCCGGACGACGCGATCCTCGTCCATCTCCACGCTCGTCCGGAGGTCATCCGGCGGCGCATGGAGACGGACCCCCATCCCCGGCAACTGGTCCCGGCGGAGGACGTCGAACGCATCCTGGAACGGTTCGATGAAGAGGTCGCGCAGTCGTGGATCCACCGGAAGTTCGACATCGACACGTCCGATCTGACGCCCGGGGAATTGCTGGAGACCTTCCTTGAACGATCGGTTCCCTTTCTCAACACCCGGGATGCGTTGACCAGGATGCAATGAGCATGAAAATAACACACGTGGGGGCCGTACTGCTCCATCCCATGCCCTGGGTGCTGGTGAAGGTGAAGACCGACGAGGGGCTGGTCGGCATCGGCGAGGCCTATCACGGCGCCGGTGTCCACCAGATCGCCACCGATCCCCGGCTGGTCGAAAGGGCGCTCATCGGCCAGGACCCGCGGAACGTGGACAAGCTTTTTCACGATATGATGGGTTCCATGTCCGCCTCCGGATTCTACCAGGGTGCGGTCATGAGCGCCATCAGCGGGATCGAAATGGCCCTGTGGGACATCACGGGACAGGCCTGTGGCGTGCCCATCTGGCAACTGCTCGGCGGCAAGTTCAGGGACCGCATCCGTGTATACAACGACTGTCACGCGGGAGACGAAGAAACGCCGGAAGCCTACGCGGAGAAGGCCCAGGCCGTGGAAGCCCGGGGCTTCGACGCCATCAAGTTCGACATCGATCCGCAGCCTTCCCGGCGGGACCGGTACAACCGGACCATCAGCAACCACGACGTGGCCTACTTCGTCGACGTCATCACCGCCTTGCGGGAGGCCCTGGATCCCAATACCGACCTGCTCATCGACGCCCACTGGAACTACGCTCCGGTGGACATCCTCAAGGTGGCCTACGCCATCGAGGACCTCGACCTGATGTGGCTGGAGGACCCCGTGCCGCCGGAGAACATCGAGGCCATGGCGAAGGTCACCCAGGCCACGCGTGTCCCCATCTGCACCGGGGAGAACTTCTATACGCGCCACGGATTCCGGGACCTCATCGAGGCGCAGGCGGCGGACATCATCTCGCCCGATCACGCCAAGGCGGGCGGCCTGCTGGAGGGCCGGAAGATTGCCGATCTGGCCGACATGTACTACATCCCCATTTCACCGCACAACATCTGCGGCCCCATCGGGACGATGGCCGTGTGCCACCTGTGCGCGGCAGTACCCAACTTCCAGGTGCTCGAATTCCATCACCTGGACGACGAAGTGTGGAATACGCTGACGGTGGAACGGGACCTGATCCGGGACGGGCATATCGACCTGCCCATGACGCCGGGCCTGGGCGTTACGCTGGACGAGGAAGTAGCCCGGCGCGCGGCCCGGGAGGACCTCGGTTTCTTCTGATCATGGACCGGGAATGTGCGCGGCCGGCCGGGACGCCTGCCGGCCGAGAAGCACATGACCGACCTGGGATTCCAATAGACCACGGATACCATGGGATATGATGCCGAAATCGTCGGCCCGCGAATGAACCCGGACCTGACCCCCGAACTGGAACGGGAGGCCGCCTTCTTCCTGAAATGGGGCTATCTGATCGTGGAAGATGCGCTGACCTCCGGGCAGATCGAGCAGCTTCGGGACGCCCTCGACGAGACCTTCACCCGGCGCGGCGAGTCCTTCATTCACCAACTACTGGAAGAGGACCAACGGTTTGCATTCCTGCTGGACAACCCACCCGTCCTGGACCGCATGAAGGCCATACTCGGCAACTGCATCCAGCTGCACAGCGCGACGGCGCGGGTTACGAAACCGGGCGAACCGGACCAGAACTGGCACAGGGACATACCCTGGCCCAAGGATCCGGAGCCGCCGCCCTACGGCAACGAGCCGGGCCAGATCAACTGCGGGTACTACCTCGACCAGCTGACCATGGAAAACGGACCCATCGTCATCGTGCCGGGCAGCCACCGGGCGCCCTTTAAGCCGCCGGAGACCCAGGCCCGTTTTCCGGACGAGAAGCATGTACTGGCGAGGCCGGGACAGGCCGTCCTGTTCGACGGCTGGCTCTTTCACCGCGGGGCCGCCAACCAGTCGGACCGCAACCGCAAGGTCTGCCTGATGTGCTACCAGAACGCCTGGATGAAGTCCCGGGAACCCTTCGACGGCCCACGGGTGACCGCCATGCGGGAGAAGGGAACCCGGGAACAGAAACTGCTGCTCGGCGCAATCGACCGCTGGTAGCGTAACATGACCGACGTCCTGCCCTGAGCGAGATGAGCGAGATGAGCGAGTTGAACGAGATGAGCGAATTGTCCATGATGGATATCCATCGGGCCGAAATGCCCGTACGCATCGGCATCTCGTCCTGCCTGCTCGGGGAGCGCGTCCGCTACGACGGCGGGCACAAGCGCGACGACTACCTGGTGGACGTGGTCGGCCGTTACGTGGAGTGGATCCCGGTGTGTCCGGAAGTGGAAGCAGGCATGGGTACCCCGCGGGAGACCGTGCAGTTGACCCGGGTCGACGGCGATGTCCGGATGCTGACGAAAAACGGGGTCGACCACACCGACATGGTGGACTGGTTCGCCCGCCAACGCGTGCAGACCCTGGAGCAGGCCCGGCTCAGCGGCTATATCCTGAAGAGCCGGTCACCCTCCTGCGGCATGGGAAGGGTGCCCGTGGTCCAGCCTGAGGGCGCCGCGCTCCGTAACGGGCGCGGGATATTCGCCCGGCGGCTGATGGATGCCCTGCCCCATCTGCCCGTGGAAGAAGAGCGGCGGCTGCATAACCCGCGGGTCCGGGAGAACTTCATCAGCCGGGTTTTCGCCTGCTACCGCTGGCTGCAGCTCGCCGATTCGGGCCTGACCCGGCAATCGCTGATGAGCTATCACCGGGCCTACAAGTACCTCCTCATGGCGCACAGCCAGGAGGGCACGCGCCGTCTCGGACGGCTGCTGGCGAAACCGGAACGCTACGCCACCACCGGGGAACTGTCGGACGCCTACCTGGGCGAATTCAACCGCGTCATGAAAAGAACGCCGTCCCGGCGGAATCACACCAACGTGCTGCAGCACATGGCGGGCTATGTCTCCGACCGGCTCGACGCCCGTACGCGCCGTGAACTGACGCGCATGATCCAGAAGTACCACGAGGAGCTACTGCCCCTGATCGTGCCCGTGGTCATGCTGCGGCACTACGTGCGCGAGTTCGACATCACCTACCTGCAGGACCAGACCTACCTCCAACCCTTTCCCGGCGAACTGATGCTGCTCAACCAGTTGTAGCCCTGATCTCGAGTTCCGCAAGAAATACTGTTATCAAGTTGAGTCTAATAGTCGATCAAGTTCTGCGACTATTCCCAGTGTTGAACTAACTGTGGGGGAAAGTTCATCGGATGTTTGCTGGACTTTCTGTTTCAGTCGGTAAATTGCTGTTCGCGCCTCTTCGTCGTTTGTTCCTTCCTGAAATGTTTTAAGGAATTCGCGCCAAAACACTGTTTTGATTCCACTTAGTTGTACGTCGTTTAACTTCGTCATGTAAGAATCCATAATCCCAGTACGAGCTAAACGACCAAAGTTCCCTCCACCGTCAGATTCAGGTTTATCTAATACTGGATCTGATTTTTGTGGGTAAGGAGCAATTCCGTTTGGGATATTTATGACCGTACTCAGTTGAGTTCTTCTAATATGTTGCCAGTGGTAGTTGCGAAACTCAGCAGCAAATTTTGCAGATTCAATATACGGTTCAAAGAGTATAGGTGAACCGCTTATTACGTTACCGAGAACCCATGGAACGACTACAATCAGGTCCTGCTTCGTGCAAGCAGCGGCAGTAGTTTGGAATCTCAAACTTGGCTCAGCTTCTTTTGCCAGGAGGTACCAACCTTTGAGCTCGATTCCCATGAGGATCTCACCACTTGACGCCTTACGTAATAGGACATCAGGGAAAGTCTGCGCTTGTCGAACAAAACTGTATAGAGGGTACTTTTCTAAAGGATCCCAAGTATTTCGCATATGGTTGAGAGTACCGACTACCTGTTCTTCTATTGTCGCTCCTAAGACCGTATTGAGTGTGTGCAGATCAGTTGCCATAATTCCAGATATCTGCGTCTCCGTACGGTAATAAACTGGAAGGCTCGCTATCGCTTCTATAACGTCACAATAAAGTTGATAATGCTCCCAGTCACTGTTGGGTGCTTCCTTGACTGGAGCTTCTGGTACGGTTGGGTTTTCGTTACTATTCATTGTTCGGCCAATCTCTCTATCGCAGCAGTATAGAATTCAGGTACTATCTCGGTAGCAAAATACCTTCGGCTTGATCGATAAGACACTACGGCACCGGGACATAGACCTCCAAAGGGCTCCCAAACAACATCGCCCGAAACCGTTGACGCGCGGACAATACGATCAATGAATTTCAGTGGTTTCTGACTCCCGTGCAAACTACGGAATTTGTACTTCATCGCACTGCGAGATCCACGGATACGCTCAGAACCTCCGACTTGGGGTTCTCGCCAAACATTCGTGATACCAACTTCGCATTTAAATTTAGCTCGCATCTTTTCCCACTGAGAACCTGTTACCGGATTGTTGCCATCCACGCTAAAATAAGGTCTACCTTTGAGCTCACCGTGTGTATTTGCAAACTCTACCAGCTTTATAAACGTTTCAACTGGCGGGAAGTACCAAAGATGGTCGGCTGTCAGGTACTTCCTTGTCGCAGCATTGAGTACACCGCACGCTTCATTTGCTAAACGCAAAGGTAAACCTGTTCGTTTCCACTCGTACCTTAGCCATTCCTGCATATTGTAAGATTCACTATCAACTTGAAATCTGGTAGCTTTAACATAATGTACGCACACTTCCGTAACTACAGGGAACTTCCTTAGAGTCTGGGTGTTTGCGTTTCCTGCAATATGTCCTATTCCCTTATCCCAGATGTTACAACAACGATACTCCCACCCGTTCGATACAAGGACCGGATGTACCGTAGCCCAACCTACTTCGGTATTCCAGAACCATAGGGTGGTAGATGGTGTAGAAAACATGCTCCAAGCTTTTATGTGTTGCTCGTACCAATCTGCCAATGAATCAGCGGTATGACTGTCACCAGGAAACCCCCCGATACCGTAAGGACCATCAGAGATTATACAAGATGGCGGTGGCCAGTTTGCGTATTGACTTTCTGCATGGTCAAAGTGAATTGACACCTGATTGCGAGTGTAAGACTCACCTTTTTCTGGTGAATTTGTGGATTGTTTTTCACTTAGTTGAACTGACATTCAATAAACCATTGTTGTGTAACACATATTATATTTTGTGTGCAGTTGATTAATCGCTTTTCTGAGTCATGAGTTTTAAGCAAGTCTAACGAAGGCGCGGACTAGGGTAGTTCTATTAGAAGAAGCTATCGTGGTAGTGTCAAGTGGATTCCATTTGCAACAGAATCTAGTGACAGGTTTAACCTTCTCGGCTTACTATTGATGTTTCTAAATCCTTTCTACAAAGTACTTGACCGTTACATCCATTAGATGAATTTTCCCTTGTTTGAGTGAGAACGTATCGTGGTCGTAATATACACCTTAGGAATTCATGGTGATCGGCTTTTATGGTAGATAACCTGGTTTCCATCCAGCTCACCGACGCGCAGGTCGCCCGGTTCCACGAAGAAGGCTATCTCGTCGTCCCGGACCTGCTGACGGCGGATGAAGTCGAGGCGTTCGTCCGGCACCAGGCCGATCCGGAAGCCGAGTCCCTGAAGCAGGGGCTCCGTACCCACCTTTCGGACCCCTTCTGGCGCCGGCTGTCCCACCATCCCAACGTGGCCGGCGTCGCCCGCCGGATCCTGGGCGGACGGCCCCGCATCGTACAGACCATGTACATGGCCAAGGAACCGGCCAAGCCGGACGAGGAACTGGGCGGCGCCGGCATCTCGCTGCACCAGGATTCCCACTACCTGCCCAACGAGCCCGACACGTTGATGGCCTGCTGGATCGCCATGAGCGATACCGATCCGGAGAACGGCGGACTTTGCGTGGCGCCGGGCAGCCACAAGGACACCCTTCGGGAAACAACCCTGAATACCAATCCGGAGCACATGAGCTGGGAAAACGACTACGGCATGAGATCGCCGGACGGCCGCGAATGGACCGAGAAGCTCTACTCCTTCGACGTGGTGGGCATCGAGGAGGAAGACCTCGTCCGGCTGACGGTGCCGCGCGGCAGCGGGGTGTTCTTTACCAGCAGGACGGTGCACGGTTCCTACGCCAACCGGTCGCACACCCGGCCGCGCCTGGCCTTCGCCGTCCACTACGTGAAGGACGGCACCTGGGTGTTCCGGACCGACGTACAGGATACAACCCCGGTGGATCTGCCGGGAGCCTGACCCAGGTTTATACTGGAGATTCATTTCCTGGAGAATCGATGGAACGCCTGAACGTCCTGCTGCTTCCCGTACGCCCCATTTACAGCCCGTGGTGCGTGGACATCCGGACGGCCATCGGCGACCGCCACGAATTGCGGGACCTCGACGATGCCAGACCCCTGGCGCCCCAGTTCGCCGGCGTGGACGTGGTGATCGACCAGGGCGGAAGCCGGGGCACGCGGGAGATGATGGACGCGGCGGCCGACTGCCGGCTGTGGCAGATCGTGGGCACGGGATTCGACCACTTCGAACTGGCCTATATCAAGACGAAGGGCATCCCCACGGCCAATACCCCCGGACTGTTCAGCGACGTCGCCCTGGCCGAGACCGCCATGATGTTCATCATTATGGTATCGCGGCGGTACCGGGAAGCGGTGGACAATTTACGACAAGGCCGCATGTACAATCCGCTCGGATACGAGCTGGAGCACCAGACGCTGGGCATCGTGGGATTCGGCGCGAGCGGCCAGGCGCTGGCCCGCCGGGCGAAACCCTTCGGCATGCGGATCCTGGGGATCGACGTCCGGGAGATCGAATCCGAGGTGCTTGACGACATTGAGCCGGACTTCATCGGCGGCCCGGACGACCTGGACCGGGTCGTGGCCGAAAGCGACTTCCTCTCCCTGCACCTGCATCTGAACGACGAGACCCGCCATATCATCGACGGCCGGCGGCTGGGGCTCATGAAACCGACGGCCAGCGTCATCAACGTGGCCCGCGGCGCCCTCGTGGACGAAGCGGCCCTCTACGACGCCCTGGTCGAGGGGAAGATCGGCGGGGCCGGCCTCGACGTCTTCGCCCAGGAACCGCCCGATCCTTCCCTGCCCGTCTACCAGTTGCCCAACGTGGTCGTCACGCCCCATATCGCCGGGGTGACGGACGGTACCTCCCGCCGGCGGGCCGCCGCGGCCGCGGAGAACACGGACCGGGTCGCCCAGGGCCTGGAACCCCTGTACCGGATCGACCTGTGACCTGCCGGCCACCTATCCCGGAAACCCGACCTCCATGCAACAGATGACCACCGCCGAAGCCATCGTCCGGACGCTGATCGGTCACGGAATCGATACCGTCTTCGGACTGCCGGGCGTGCAGAACGACGCCCTCTACAACGCCTTCTACGACCATCGGGACGAAATACGCCTCGTCCACACGCGCCACGAGCAGGGCGCGGCGTACATGGCGCTCGGATACGCCCTCTCGACGGACCGGCCCGGGGTCTACAACGTGGTCCCTGGACCGGGGTTTCTCAACGGGACCGCCGCCCTTTCCACGGCCTATGCCACCAACGCGAAGGTGCTCTGCCTGACGGGCGAGATCCCTACGAAGTACCTTGGGCGGCACACGGGCCAGCTGCACGAGATCAACGGCCAGCTCGATGTGCTGCGGTCCCTGACCAAGTGGGCCGCACGGATCGACAGTACCGCCGGTGCGCCTTCCAGAACGGCCGAGGCCATCCGGCAGCTGAATTCCGGCCGGCCGCGCCCCGTGGGCCTGGAATGTCCCTGGGACGTGCTCGCGTCCGAAGGCGAAGCGCCGCCCATTCCGGAACCGTTACCCATATCCAATCCCCCGGTGGACACGGAGATGCTGGAAGCCGCCGCGCGGAAACTGGGCCGGGCCGAAAACCCCATGATCTTCGTCGGCCGCGGCGCCATGAACGTTTCCGGGGAGATCACGCGGCTCGCCGAACTGCTTCAGGCGCCGGTCATCGGGTACCGGACGGGCCGCGGCGTGCTCGACAGCCGCCACTATCTGAGCCATCCCAATCCCGCGGCCCACAAGCTCTGGCCGAAGGTGGACGTCGTCCTCGCCGTGGGATCCCGCCTGGCGATCCCACAGCTTTACTGGGGCGTGGACGAGCACCTGACGACCATCCGCATCGAAGTGGACGCCAGGGCCCAGGACCGCATCGCCCGGCCGGACATCGCCATCACCGCACGGTCCGAAGACGCCATGCCCCTGCTGGTCGAAGCGGTGGAAAGGCACAACCGCGTTCGTGCGTCCAGGGAAGCCGAAATGCGCGCGCTTAGAGCGGAGACCGAGGAGATGTTCGCGTTCCTGGAACCCCAGACTTCCTTTCTGCGGGTGATCCGGGAAGAACTGGGCGAGGACGGCCTCTTCGTGGAAGAACTGACGCAGGTGGGTTACGCCGCCCGGCAGATCATGCCGGTGTACAAACCCTACACCTTTGTCTCCACGGGCTACCAGGGCACCCTGGGCTGGGGCTTCCCGACGGCCCTCGGCGTGAAGGTCGCCCACCCGGACAAACCCGTCATCTCCGTAACGGGCGACGGCGGGTTCATGTTCGGCGTGCAGGAACTGGCCACGGCCGTCCAGCACCGCATCGGCCTGGTGACACTCCTTTTCAACGACAACGCCTACGGCAACGTGAAGCGGATGCAGCAGAAACTGTACGGCAACCGGGTGATCGCGTCCGACCTGCACAACCCCGATTTCGTCCGGATGGCCGAATCCTTCGGCGCCCGGGGCATCAGGGCGGAGACCCCGGAGGAACTGCGCCGGGCCATCCGCGAGGGGTTTGCCGAAGACGGTCCCACCCTGGTGGAGATCCCGGTGGGCGAGATGCCGGACGTGGACCGCTTCAAGCGGGGGGCCCGCGTACGGGGCACGGCCGAACGCTCCGAGCACGCCCTGCAATGGTAAGGCCCGGCAGCCAGCCCGCAGGACACGCACAGCACATGTTTCTGATACCCGAAGACAGCGGACTTTTTCGGACCCTTCGGCATCTGGTGGACACCCGGAAGATGGTTTTCCTCGCCGGACTGCCGGGCACAGGAAAGAGCCTGCTTCTGCAGCAGTTGGCCATCCTGGCCCACGGCCGCGGGCGCACGCCCCACCTGCTCCAGTGGGACGTCTGCCGGCTGCCGTTCTTGACAAACGACCGCGTGAAGGAACATTATCACGAGCAGGACGGGATCACCCACGCCGGCGTCCGCAAGGCCGTGGGCCTGTGGGCCAGGCGCGCCGTCGGGCACTGGGCCGATGCGCACCGGGACGACCGGGATATCCTCATCGGCGAGGTCCCGATCATCGGCAACCGGCTGGTCGAACTCGTCCGCAGGGAGCAGGACCCCGTCGAGGCCCTGCTCTCGGACGGGGAATCCGCCTGCTTCGCCATACCGACGCCCTCCCGGCGGGTCAGGCGGCTCATCGAGACACAGCGCAAGGAACGTAGCGTCAGCCCGCTGCACGAGCGGGAGAAGGGGGACGCGCAGCCCGACATCATGTATGCGCTGTGGGAAGACCTGCGGGAGGTGGCGTCGCGATTCGGCCTGCTCGATGAAACAGGGCAGGCATGCGGGGCGGGCGAGTACGATCCGGACCTGTATTGCGACACCTATTCCGCCCTGCTCAAGCGCCGGCCCGCGGGCCGGATCGACCTGGACATGCTCCTGTCCACGGAAGGCCGGTCGGTCTACGACCTTTCCGCCGGACAGCGGGACCTCGTCCCGTCGGCGCCGGAAGTGGAAGCCGCCATCCAGGAAATGGAAGACCGGTATGCCCGTCCCGAAGCGTTGGCGCAAGCCGTGGAACAGTGGTATGAGGTGTAACAGTGCATAACGGAGATCAAGTATGAAAACCGCACGCTTCGCCTGCAACGGCCAGGTCCTCGAGGCCGTCTTCGAGAACGGACAACTCATGGTGGGCACGGTCGCCTACGATCCGGAGGACGTCATGTTCCTGCCGCCGGTAGCCCATACGAGCAAGGCCATCGGCGTCGCGCTGGGGTACACCGAGCACGCGAAGGAACTGAACCTGGACCTGCCCGAGGAACCCATCCTGTTCAACAAGATGCCCCAGACCTTTATCGGCCACCGGGCGAAGATCGTCGTGCCCCCGGAATTCGACTACCTGCACTACGAATGCGAGCTCGTCGCCGTGATCGGCCGGCCCGCCCGGAAGGTGAAGGCCGCACAGGCCCTGGACTACGTGGGGGGCTACACCATCGGCAACGACCTGACGATCCGGGACTTCGTGAGCAACTACTTCAGGCCGCCGATCAAGGCCAAGGGTTTCGATACTTTCGGCCCGCTCGGCCCCTTCCTGACCACCGCGGACGAAATCGATCCCACCGACGTGCACCTGCGCACCTACGTCAACGGGGAACTCCGACAGGAAGGCTGGACCGGCGACCTGCGCCACGGCGTCGCCGAACTCATCGAGTACATCACCGCCTACATGACCCTGAACCCCGGGGACATGATCTGGACGGGCACGCCGGAAGGCATATCCCACATCCACGCGGGCGACAGCCTCCGGCTGGAAGTGGACGGACTGGGCGCCCTGGAAAACGACGTGGTGGCCAGTCTCAAGGAGGGCGGATCATAGCCATCCAGGTTTCCACGCAGGCACACCCGAACGAGGCCGAAGCGAAGCGGTTCATGGCCCGCTTCCGCGAGGAGGGCATCGGGCATTTCATCGGCGGTTCGTCCGTCCCCTCCGCCGGCGGCGACACCTTCGAGAACGCCACGCCCATCGACCATTCCGTGCTTTGCACCGTGGCGAGCGGCGGACCGGAGGAGGTCGGCGCCGCGGCCCGTGCTGCAACGGAGGCCTTCGTCGACTGGCGCGATACGTCCGGGACCGAGCGTAAACGGCTGCTGCACCGGGTTGCCGACCTGATCGAGGCGAACGGCGAGGAGATCGCCCTGCTGGAGACCTACGACACGGGCCAGCCCATCCGGTTCATGTCGAAGGCCGCGGCGCGGGCCGCCGAGAACTTCCGGTTCTTCGCGGACCGGGCCGAAAGCGCGTCGGACGGCCTCTCCCTGCCGGCGGCCGGACACCTGAACTATACCCTGAGACAGCCCATCGGGCCGGTGGGCATCATCACGCCCTGGAACACGCCTTTCATGCTCAGCACGTGGAAGATGGCGCCCGCGCTGGCAGCCGGCTGCACGGTCGTGCACAAGCCCGCGGAATGGAGTCCGGTCACGGCCACGCGCCTGGCCGAACTGGTCCACGGGGCGGGCATTCCCCCGGGCGTGGTCAACGTGGTCAACGGTATCGGCGAGACCGCGGGACGGGCGCTCACCGAGCATCCGGACATCAAGGCCATCGGATTCGTGGGCGACACGAGGACCGGGCGGGCCATCATGCGCCAGGGCGCCGAAACGCTGAAGCGGGTGCATTTCGAACTGGGCGGCAAGAACCCGGTGGTCGTCTTCGCCGACGCGGACCTGGACCGGGCACTGGACGCCACGGTATTCATGATCTACAGTCTCAACGGGGAGCGGTGCACGTCGGGCAGCCGGGTGCTCGTGGAGCGGGCGGTCTACGACGAATTCACCGGCCGGCTCGCGGAACGGGTGAAGCGCATCCGCCTGGGAAACCCCTTCGACCCGGCCACCGAACTGGGTCCCCTGATCCACCCGCAGCACCTGGAGAAGGTCCGGAGCTACGTGACCGCAGGGCAGGAGGAGGGCGCCACGCTGATCGCCGGGGGGAGATGCCCGGAGCTCGCCGGCGCCGGCAACTACTTCGAGGCCACGCTCTTCGGCGACGCCGACCGGTCCATGCGCATCGCCCGGGAGGAGGTTTTTGGCCCTTTTCTCACGGCCGTTCCCTTTGACTCGGAAGAGGAAGCGCTGGAGGTGGCGAACGACGTCGACTACGGCCTGGCCGCTTATCTCTGGACGCGCGACGTCACCCGGGCCCATGCCTTCGCCCAGCGCCTCGAAGCCGGCATGGTCTGGGTGAACTCGGAGAACGTGCGCCACCTGCCCACGCCCTTCGGCGGCATGAAGGCGAGCGGGATCGGGCGGGACGGGGGCGACTACAGCTTCGACTTCTACATGGAAACGAAGAACATCGACATCGCCCTCGGACACCACCCAGTGCCGAAGCTGGGAAAATAAGAGGACGCATCGTGGCCCTTCCCGCAGCGAATCCTTCCCCGCCCTTCAATATCGTCCGCGCCAGCCATGCGGAGTGGGGGGTGACGGACCTGGACTACGCCCGCGACTTCTATATCGACCTGCTAGGGTACGTATGCGAGGACGACGCGGGGGACAGGCTCTTCCTGCGCGGCATGGAGGAACGGAACCACCATTCGCTGATCCTGACGAAGGCGGACGAACCGGTCGTGCACCGCATCGCCTTCAAGGTCGCCGGAGACGCCGACCTGGACCGGGCCGAAGCCTTCTATGACGACGCCGGTTGCCGGACGGCTTTCGTTGACCGGTACGCCCAGGGCCGTACGCTGCACGTGGACGATCCCTTCGGCATCCCCCTGGAGTTCTATCACGAGATGGAGCGCCGGGACCTGCTGCTGCAGGAGTACCACCGTTACCACGGCGCCCATATCCAGCGCATCGACCATTTCAACCTGTTCTCCCATGACGTGAACGGGATGACGGCCTTCTACACCGAGTCGCTGGGGTTCCGGCCGACGGAGGTGACCGTGGCCGACATCGGGGACGAGCACTCCGACCTCTGGGCCACCTGGCTGCACCGCCGGGGCGGCGTCCACGACATCGCCTTCACTAACGGGCTGGGGCCGCGCCTGCATCACATCGGCGTCTACGTGCCCACGGCTATGGACATCATCCATTTCTGCGACCGGCTGGCCAGCTCGGAACACCGCGACGCCTTCGAGCGGGGACCGGGGCGCCACGGCATCTCGAACGCCTTCTTCCTGTACCTCTTCGACCGGGACGGCCACCGGATCGAGCTGTTCACGGGAGACTACGTCACCGTCGACCCGGATCATCCCGCGCGGGTCTGGGACCTGAAGGACACCCGGCGCCAGACCCTGTGGGGGCAGGCCGCCCCGCGGTCCTGGTTCGAGCACGGCACCCGATTTAACGGGGTCGAACCCGTCCCTTCGCGACTTGAAGCCGCACCGGTCATCGCACCGGAATGAGTACATGACGAACATCCAGGCCGCAATCCAACAGGAGCGCTCATGTCCCATACCCATGACGACGAACTCGTAGAAGAGATACTGCCGGCGGGCCAACCCCGGCTGCTCCGGGTACTGACGGCAAAAACCGGTACGGCGGTCATCATCGGTGCGATCATCGGATCGGGCATTTTCATGGTGCCGAGCACGGTAGCCTCGCAGGTCGGTTCGCCCGCGCTCAGCCTGTTCGTGTGGATCATCGGCGGCGTGCTGGCCCTGGCGGGCGCCCTGTGCTACGCGGAACTCGGCGCGGCCATACCGCGCAGCGGGGGTACCTATGCCTTCCTCAGGCGGGCGTACAACACGGACCTGGTCGCCTTTCTTTTCGGATGGGCCTTTCTCTTCATCATCATCACCGGGGCCATGGGCGCGGTGGCCACCGTATTCGCCCGGTACGCCGGCGGACTCTTCGGCATAGAAGACCTCTGGACCGAGCGGTGGCTGGCCGTGGGATGCATCCTCTTCCTGACCGTGGTCAACTGCCTGGGCGTCAAGATCGGCGGATCGGTCCAGAACGTGTTCGCCTTCATCAAGGTCGGCGCCGTCCTGGCCGTGATCCTCCTCGGTTTTTCCATGGCAACGGGAACGGAAGTCGCCTGGACCCCGCTGGTGCAGGAAAGGACGGGGACCGCGCTCCTCGGCGGCCTGAGCCTGGCGATCCTGGGGGCGCTGTTCGCCTACAACGGCTGGTTTTTCGTGACGTTCATCGCGACCGAGATCAAGGACCCGGCGCGGAGCATTCCACGGGCGATTTTCGCCGCACTGGCGATCGTGGCCACGGTCTATATCCTGGCCAACGTAGTCTACCTTACGGTCCTGTCCTTCGAAGAACTCCAGGCGTCCCGCCGGCCGGCGGCCGATACCCTCCAGGCCCTGGTGGGACCATCGGGTGCGATGGCCATATCGGCGGCCATCATGCTGACGACTTTCGGCACGGTCAACGCCCAGCTGATGGTGGCGCCCAGGGTCTATCACGCCATGGCGAATCACGAGATCTTCTTCCGCGTGTGCCAGTACGTGCACCCCCGTTTCAGGACGCCGGTGGTTTCCATCGTGATGCAGGGGCTGTGGGCTTCGGTCTTCGCGCTGACCGGCACCTTCGTCGAGATCGTCAGTTTCGCCATGTTCTACACCTACGTATTCCTGACGCTGGCGGTGATCGGTCTCATGATATTGCGGAGGAAGGAACCGGACCTGCACCGGCCGTACCGGGTGTGGGGATATCCCGTGACCCCCGTACTTTTCCTCGTGATCGCCGCGGGCGTGCTGGCCAATGCCCTGATCGGCGACTTTACGCGCCCGTTGCTGGGCCTCGTCATCCTGGCCATCGGACTGCCCTTCTATTTCTACTGGAAGAGGCAGCAGCGGGCGAACCCGGCGGTCGGATCGACGACCGACCCGGTGGCCGACTCGACGGCCGGCTCGACCGCCATGGAGTAAACCCGGCACATGTCCCGACCGCACGTCATCTACATCCTGTCCGACGAACACGCGGGCCAGGCCATGGGCCACGCCGGGGATCCCAACTTGCGGACCCCCAACATGGACCGCATGGCCGCGGAGGGTGTGAGTTTCATGCGCGCCCGGGCCAACTGTCCCGTGTGCACGCCTTCGCGGGGCACCATATTCTCGGGCCGCCACGCCCACGCCGGACCGGTGCAGGGGTTTCACGACGTGTACAAGCCGGCGGCGCCGAGCACGGCTACGCTGCTTCGAGAAGCCGGCTATCACACCGCCTATTTCGGTAAGTGGCACTGCGGGACGGTGCGCGACCAGATCCCCCCGGAGGTTCGGCGCGACCCGGGCTACTACGACCTCGAAGGGGCGGCGCGCACGCCGGAATTCCACCGGGGCGGTTTCCAGGACTGGTACGGATTCGAGATGAACAATGCGCCGTTCAGGGGATTCTACTACCGGGACGGCGACGTGGACCCCACGCGCATGCCGGGTTACCAGACCGACGCGTTGACCGACATGGCCATCGCGTACCTGCGGGACTACGACGGGGACCGGCCGCTCTTTCTCGTCCTCAGCGTGGAGCCGCCCCACTGGCCGCTCGAAGCGCCGGATGCCGACATGCGGTTCGATCCCGCGTCCCTGAGGACCCGCCCGAATTTCGGCGGTCAAGCCGATCTGAGGGAACGGCTGGCCGCCTACTACGCCATGATCGAGAACCTGGACGGGAACATCGGCCGCCTGCTCGACGCGGTGGGCGGCATGGACGGTTTCCGGGACAACACGGTGACGGTGTACTTCTCGGATCACGGCGACTTCATGGGAAGCCACGGCCAGATGGAGGACAAGGGACATCCCCACGAAGAGTCCGTACGGGTACCCGCGGTCTTTTACGCCCCGGGGGTCCTCGAGCCGCAGGGCGCGCGGCCGGACCTGTTCAGCCTGGTGGACATGGCGCCCACGACCCTCGGACTGGCCGGGGTGCCCGTGCCGGTCCACATGCAGGGCGCCGACTTTTCTCCGGCCTTGAGGGGCGCGGATTTCGACGGGCCCGGGGAAGTACTACTCGAAATGGTGGGGGCGCCCAGGGTGCACTTCGACTACGCGGACTGGCGCGGACTGGTCACGGACCGTTGGAAGTACGCCTTCTACGAGACCGGCCACGAAGTGCTCTTCGACCTGTGGGAAGACCCGTACGAATCGCGTAACCTGGCGGACGCGGATCCGGTCCGGCTGGCGGACATGCGGACGCGTCTGCTAAGCCTGCTGGAAGCCACGCGGGAACCCTATTTCGACGTGATCGTCCAGCACGGCGTCCGTCCCGACGGTCCGGCCCTGAACATTTCCCGTCGCCGGCGGGACGGCATCGCGCCGTCGTGGGACGACCTGATACGCAACGCCTGACGAAGGCGTATCCTGCCCAATCCAGGAGGGAACGACATGCTGGAACAGTTCAAACGCGACGGCTACATCCTCGTTCCCGGCGTCTTCAGCGCCGAAGAAATGGACGCCGCGCTGGAGGCCATGGAGCGGAATTTCTACGGCAAATCCTACGCGTCCTGGCTCGGGAACTTCGAACGGGGCGAACAGGGATCCGTGGGAGACGGGTTCACCACGAAGCAGGACGAAGTGGTGGGACGGTCCCAGTTTCCGGTGGGCGATCCGGCGCTCGACCGGCTCATCGAGAACGAACGCTACCTTGATCTATTCGAGCTGTTCCTGGACGACCGGCCTAGTTATTGCAACGCCCACCTGTTCATGCGCACCGGACCGGTGGACGAGCGGTATCCCGACGAATCCTGGAGCGGATACCACGTCGACCACAACACGAACTGCGTTCTTCCACCGTCCAAGGACGCCGCGCGATTCTCCTACATCAACTCCGGCGTGTATCTCCATGACGTCGAAGACGACGGCGCGCCCATGCTGCTCGTACCCGGTTCGCACACACGGGCGGCCGAGGTCTTTGCCGACGGATGGGACACCGGCAACATGGCGAGCGTCAGCCACGTCCGGGACATCCGCAAGGCCGGCCTGCAGGATCCGGTCCCGGCCGTGGGCACGAAGGGAACCGCGGCCTTCTATTCGTCCTACCTGCTCCATTCGGCGCAGCCCTTTCAGGACAAGAAAAAGCAGCGGGCCTTCTGGACCCTTTCCATGTGCCGCCGCGACGCCGACCGGTTTACACGTTTCTCGAATCCATTCATCTACGGCGAGCGGGAGTACATGCTACCATTCATAACGGATACGACCCCGCGCGTCCGGTCGCTGTTCGGCTGGCCCGAGCCCGGCCATCCCTACTACACGGAACAGACCCTGGGCCTCCTCGCGCGGGCCTTCCCGGGTATCGACCTGGACCCCTATCGCCAGGCTTTGCACCGGGCATCATGACCTTGACATCAACGGGCGTTTCCCGTTATCCTGATGTTGCATCGTCCGTTCCCTTTCAGGTCGCGGGACGCGTCGCCGTAATACGCTTCGGACAGGCGGTCAGATGGTCCCGACGCCGCCCCAGCACCTCTCCTTGAACCATGTGCGAATACACCGGCCCCAACCCCATACCCAAGATCGACATCCACACCCATATCCTGCCGGAGAACTGGCCCGACCTGCACAAGCGCTACGGGTACGGCGGGTTCGTCGAACTGGACCATTACCGGCCGGGATGCGCGCGCATGATGATCGACGGCAGGCAGTTCCGCGAGATACAGGCCAACTCGTGGGACCCGCCGACCCGGATCGGGGAATGCGACGCCGCCGGCGTGCACGTCCAGGTCCTCTCCACCGTCCCGGTGATGTTCAGCTACTGGGCGCAGCCGGCGGACGCGCTGGACCTGTCCCGCATGCTCAACGACCACATCGCCGATGTCGTCCATACCTGGCCCCGGCGTTTCATCGGCCTGGGCACGGTGCCCATGCAGGCGCCCGACCTGGCCATCCGGGAAATGGAGCGGTGCGTCCGGGAACTGGGCCTGTCCGGCATTGAGATCGGGACCCACATCAATGGCAACAACCTGAGCGAACCCCACCTGTTCCCGGTGTTCGAAGCGGCGGCTGAACTCGGCGCGGCGGTGTTCATCCATCCCTGGGACATCATGGGACAGGAGTCCATGGAGAAGTACTGGCTGCCCTGGCTGGTGGGCATGCCCGCCGAGACCTCACGGGCAATCTGTTCCATGATCTTCGGCGGAGTGCTCGAGCGCCTGCCCGACCTGCGCGTGGCCTTTGCCCACGGCGGCGGGTCCTTTCCCGCGACCATCGGACGGATCGACTACGGGTTCCAGATCCGCCCCGACCTGTGCGCGGTGGACAACGACGTGCTGCCGAGCGATTACCTGGGCCGGTTCTACCTGGATTCCCTCGTCCACGACAGCCGCATCCTGGACTACCTGATCCAGCTCATCGGACCGGACCACATCGCCCTGGGATCGGACTATCCCTTCCCGCTCGGTGAAGCGGTGCCGGGCAGGATGATCGAGTCCATGAGCCACCTGGACGATGACGTCAAGTCCAGGCTGCTGTACCGCTCCGCGCTCGCGTGGCTGAACCTGGCAGCAGACCGGTTTTTCGGTGGAAACGACTAGCCTATGGACACGCGACCCGACCAGCGAACGGACGCCGGCGAGATGGACGCCAGGGACGGGCTTTCAGCCTTCCGGTCGCGTTTTCACTTCCCGAGGGCCGGAAACGGGGCGGAGGCGGTCTACCTGGTGGGCCATTCGCTCGGACTCCAGCCCGTAGCCGCACGGGAATACGTGGAACGTGAACTCGACGACTGGCGAAGCCTGGGCGTCGAAGGGCATTTCAAGGGAGAGAACCCCTGGATGCCTTACCACGAAGCGCTGGCGGACCCGCTGGCCCGCCTTGCCGGCGCACTGCCCGGTGAAGTCGTCGCCATGAATACGCTCACGGTGAATCTCCACCTGATGATGGTCTCCTTCTACCGGCCGACCCCGGAGAGATTCCGAATCCTCGTCGAAGGGGCCGCCTTTCCCTCCGACCAGTACGCCGTCGCCTCGCAGGCGGCCTGGCACGGATACGACCCCGCGGAGAGCGTGATCGAGCTGTGGCCGCGGGAAGGGGAGAACACGGTCCGCACCGGGGATATCGAGGACCTGCTCGAACGGGAAGGCGCGTCCATCGCCCTGGTCTTCCTGGGCGGGGTGAACTACCTGACCGGCCAGGCCTTCGACATGGACCGGATCACGGCGGCGGGCCATCGCCAGGGCTGCGTCGTGGGATTCGACCTCGCTCATACCATGGGAAACCTGGAACTGCGGCTGCACGACTGGGACGTGGACTTCGCCGTCTGGTGTTCCTACAAGTACCTGAACGGCGGACCCGGCTGCGTAGGCGGGTGCTTCGTCCACGAACGGCACGGACGGAGAGACGACCTGCCTCGGTTCGCCGGATGGTGGGGACACGACAAGTCCACCCGGTTCCGGATGCCCTCGGCATTCGAGGCGATCCCGGGCGCGGAAGGCTGGCAGCTCAGCAATCCGCCCATACTCCCGCTGGCGGCCCTGCGCGCCTCGCTGGAGCTTTTCGACGAGGCGGGCATAGACAGGCTGCGCGAAAAGAGCAGAGGGCTGACCGGGTACCTGGAACACCTGCTCCGTGACCGCTTCCCGGGTGAATTGGACATCATCACGCCGTCGGACCCGGAGCAGCGCGGATGCCAGCTTTCGCTCAGGACGGGGCCGCGAGGCGGCTACGTGCACCGGCATCTGGCGGAACACGGCATCTGGTGCGACTGGCGGGAGCCCGACGTGATCCGCGTCGCCCCTGTACCGCTGTACAATAGTTTTGCGGACGTCCGCCGCTTCGTGGAGGTCATGGCGGAAGGCATGGAGCGGTCCAAGCGGGCCGGGTGATCCAGGCGGGCAGGATGAGCAGGATTACGATCCGGTCCGGAAGCAATCGAGGGTTGTCATGGGAGCCAAGCGGGAAACCGTAACCCTTATCGGCGCGGGCCTTGCCGGATCCCTGCTGGCGATCTTCCTCGCCCGCCGCGGATTCCGAGTCGAGGTGTACGAGAAGCGGTCCGATATCCGCCGCGAATCGGCTGGCGCCGGTCACGCCGGCCAGGCCGGCAGGTCGATCAATCTGGCCATGTCGGTGCGGGGCCTTCATGCGCTGGGGCAGGTAGGCCTGCGAGACGAAGTCCTGGCCATGGCGATCCCCATGGTGGGACGGCTGATCCATCCCGTGGAAGGCGACCGGGTCCTGCAGCCCTACGGCCAGCGGGAGGACGAGGTCATCTACTCCGTATCCCGCGGCGAACTGAACCGGTTCCTGCTGGACGCCGCGGAACGGGAAGACGGCGTGCGGCTGCATTTCAACGCCCGGTGCACCGGACTGGAATTCCGAACCGGCGTGCTGTACGTCCGCGACGACGCGACCAATCACGTCCACTCCCTCCGCCCCGACCGGGTCATTGGCGTGGACGGCTCGGCATCGGCCATCCGGACCGCCATGATGAACGTGGGCCGGTTCGACCTCTCCCAGCAGTACCTGACCCATGGCTACAAGGAACTGACCATTCCCGCCGGACCGGACGGCGCGTACAGGATGGAGCCCAATGCCCTCCATATCTGGCCACGGGGCATGTACATGCTCATCGCGCTGCCCAACCTGGACGGCAGTTACACCTGCACCCTCTTCTTCCCCCACGAAGGCGAGTACAGTTTCGCCAGTCTCCTGGAGCCGCGCCAGATACTGGACTTCTTCAAGATGCAGTTTCCCGATGCGACGGCGCTGATGCCCGATCTGGCCACCCTGTACCGCGACAATCCCACCGGGTCCCTGGTCACCCTCAAGTGTTCTCCCTGGCATTACCGCGACCGGGTGCTGCTCCTGGGTGACGCCGCGCACGCGATCGTGCCGTTCTTCGGCCAGGGGATGAACTGCGCTTTCGAAGACTGCACCATCCTCGACGAATGTATCGAGACGCACTGGCCGGACTGGGGAAGCGTATTCGAGTCCTTCGGGCGCCGTCGGAAGAAAGACACGGATGCCATCGCCGACATGGCGCTGGCCAATTACGTCGAAATGCGCGACCTGGTAAGCGATCCCGGTTTCCAGTTGCGGCAGAAGGTGGGATTCCTGCTGGAACAGAAGTACCCCGACCGGTTCATCCCGCGGTATTCCATGGTGTCGTTCCACCGGTACCCCTACAGCGAGGCACTGCACTGCGGCGAGATCCAGGAAGGCATCCTCCGGGAGCTCTGCGCCTCCATCTCCACGGCGGACCAGGTCGACTGGAACACGGCGGAGCGACTCGTCGGGGAACGGCTCGGCGCCAGGATGACGCCAGGATGACGCCAGGATGACGGGTGACGGCCGGCAGGAGGAACATGGCGGGGTGATCGCGATGGAGGCTGTCCACCGGCTTGACAGGTCTCCCGGACCGTTCTACATTAACCTGTAACCAGGCGCGGCACATCTGGCGCGGCGCACCCGGCGCGGTGCACCCGGCGCGGCACATCTGGCGCGGCGCACCCGGCCTCACGTATCCAAGACCACATTTCAGGCGGTTTCGCGGCATGATGCATGTACTCAACTACATCGGCGGTGAATTGCGCGAACCGGCCGGCGGCACGTACCTGGACAATATCGAGCCCGCTACGGGCGCCGTGATCGGCAGGACGCCGGACTCCGGCACGGGGGACGTGGAGGAAGCGGTCGTCGCCGCGGAAAAGACCTTTCCGGCCTGGTCGTCCCTGTCCGTCCAGGAACGATCCGCCCACCTCCTCCGCATCGCCGGCCTGATCGAGGAGAACCGGGAAGAACTGGCCCTGGCGGAATCAAACGATACGGGCAAGCCGGTGGCCCTGGCGGCAACGGTGGACATCCCCCGCGCCGCGAGCAACTTCCGGTTCTACGCGACGGCCATCGAGCACTTCGCCAGCGACGCCCACGCCATGGGCAGATCGGCCCTGAATTACACCCTCCGGGCGCCGATCGGCCTCGCCGGATGCATTTCCCCGTGGAACCTGCCCCTCTACCTGCTGACGTGGAAGATCGCGCCGGCCCTTGCCGCCGGCAACTGCGTGATCGGCAAGCCCTCGGAACTGACGCCCACGACCGCGTTCCTGCTGTCCAGGATATGCATCGAAGCGGGACTGCCCGCCGGGGTGCTGAACATCGTGCACGGCCACGGCCACAAGGCGGGCGCCGCCGTGGCGGACCATCCCGGCATTCCGGTCGTTTCCTTCACGGGCGGGACGGCGACGGGCAGGAGCATCGCGGCCGCGGCCGCGCCGAACTTCAAGCGGGTCTCCCTGGAGCTGGGCGGCAAGAACCCGAATATCGTCTTCGCGGACTGTCCCTACGAGGATACCCTGCAGACCGCCCTGCTGTCCTCCTTTTCCAACCAGGGAGAGATCTGCCTGTGCGGTCCGCGCATCCTCATCGAACGGCCCCTGTACGAGACCTTCCGGGACGATTTCGTAGAACGGACCCGCAGGCTGGCCGTCGGGGATCCGAGGGATGCCGGCAACCGGCTCGGCGCCGTCGTGTCCGAGGCGCATATGGACAAGATCCTGTCCTACGTGGAACTGGCCAGGGAAGAAGGCGGGCGGGTCCTCTGCGGCGGGCAGCGGGTACGGGTAAATGGCCGCTGCAAGGACGGGTGGTTCGTCGCGCCCACGGTGATCGAGGGCCTGTCGCCGGACTGCCGGACCAACCAGGAAGAGATCTTCGGTCCCGTGGTGACGCTCCTGCCCTTCGATTCCGACGACGAAGCGGTGGACCAGGCCAACGGCACGCCCTACGGCCTGGCCGCCATGGTCTGGACCGACAACCTGGGCCGCGCCCACCGCGTGGCCGAACGCCTGCACGCGGGTATCATCTGGATCAACTGCTGGATGCTGCGTGACCTCCGCACGCCCTTCGGCGGCATGAAGCAGTCGGGCGTGGGCCGCGAGGGTGGATTTGAAGCCCTGCGGTTCTTCACCGAGCCCAAGAACGTGTGCATCAAGATGTAGCGGACGGTATGGATGGTATGGACGGTATGGACGGTACGGACGATATCCCGCAAGACCAGTCGGAACGCGGAGACACGGCGATGCAACAGCATTACGATTCCGATCGGGCCCCCGAGCCGGTGGGACCCTATCCCCATGCCCGAAGGGTGGGGAACCTGCTGTTCCTGTCGGGCATCGGGCCCCGCGTAAGGGGACGACAGGACATTCCGGGCGTGACCCTGGGGCCGGACGGCGAGATCGCGTCCTACGATATCGAGCAGCAGTGCCACGCCGTTTTCCACAATGTCCGCTCCATCCTGGAAGACGCGGGCAGCGCCTGGGAGAACCTCGTGGACATCACCGTGTACCTCACCGACATGGAAAAGGACTTCACGGTATTCAACCGGATCTACCGTGAGTATTTCAGGGAGCATCAGCCCTGTCGCACCACGGTCGGGGTTTCCCGGCTCCCCACCCGGATTGCCATCGAATTGAAATGTATCGCTACGATCTGAACAAGGAGGTCCGATCATGGCCGTAACGGCTCCATTCAATTTCAAGGCCTGGATAGACGAACACAGGCACCTGCTCAAGCCTCCGGTCGGCAACCAGTGCGTCTATACAGAGGCCGAAGACTTCATCGTCATGGTCGTCGGCGGACCGAACGCCCGCAAGGACTACCACTTCAATGAAGGCGAAGAGTTTTTCTATCAGGTGGAGGGCGATATCGTCCTGAAGATCATCGACGACGGAAAGCCGGTGGACGTCCCGATCCGGGAAGGCGAGATCTTCCTCCTGCCGGCCGGGGTCCCTCATTCGCCCCAGAGACCGGCGGACACCGTGGGCCTGGTCATGGAAACCAAGCGCAGAAGCGGTGAGATCGACGGGTTCATGTGGTATTGCGAAAGCTGCGGGGAGAAACTCTACGAGGAACGATTCGAACTGGAAGATATCGTCAGCCAGTTGCCGCCTGTCATGAACCGGTTCTTCAACAGCGAAGAACACCGTACCTGCAGGATATGCGGCGCGGTCATGCCGAAACCGGAAGGCGGGTGATCGGGAGACCCATACCCTTCGAAGACGTACTCTTTTAGTTTTCTGCGGGAAAATGCAGGCCTTTTCCGACTATTGCCTGTACAAGCATCGAGGATCGCGTTTACAGGGATTCAACGTCCCTTCGCACTGAAATCGACACGAATTGCGGATTTCTGCGAAAAAACGCGTTCTTTGTCCGGATTTAGAAGCAAAAATCGACAAAAAGTTGACAAATTGCCGATTTGTGCTTATCCTTTGTTTAGTAGTCCGGTGATGCTTTCGGAAAGGGGGTAGAATATGGTCCTGATTTACCGCGGATTCGAAGGCAACAGGGTGTTCAAGTGGTGCCGGGGAGACTCGGACCGGGTCAGCGTGATGTTTCCGGCTAAGCCCTTCTACAACCGGTGCATCAGCCGGGTGCTGGACGAAACGCGCGCCGGCAAATCCGTCCTGGCCTGGGGAGATCCCGAAGGCCTGTCCCGCCTGGGACTGGCCCTCAACGAGCGGCACATACCGACCACGCCCTTCGGAGACGGAATCGCCATGCACTGATCGCGGCTGGCGGAGAACGACTGGTGGAATCCGAATCGGCTGTATCCGCTGCTCAGAATTCGACGCCCAGCTGAAGGGTGTATTTGTTCGTGTTCTCGCCGCTGCCGCCCCTGGCTGTTCCGTATTCCCTGTCGTGGATCCATTCAAACGTGCTGAAGAGTGTGTCCTTCCATAAGTCGACGGTGACTACGGACAGGTAGCGTATCGACGGTATGCCCAGTTCCGCCGCCTCTGAAGTGCCCTGGTATCCCAGCGTGAGGTCGGCTCCCCTTCCCACCAGTTCGAATCCATAACCGGCCTCAAGAGACCAGGCCGCCGGACGGGCGCCCCGGCCATCGTGCGCCAGCACGCCGGGCGCGAATCGATCCTGGGAAATCATGTACTCTGCGGAAAACGCAACGCCGCTGTAGTGAATGGCCGTAGCCACCGACCATCCGGGCACCTGATCATCACTGCCGGCGGGTAGGCCACCGTGGTCGGCGCCGTGCGCTTCGCTTTCATGTCCGAACAGTTCTTCTTGAAAACCCGCCAGCGTGCCCAGGTCATCGATATACGACAGGTTGAAGGCGATTTCGTCTTCTTCGTCCACGTGCTTTTTGTAACCAACCGCGGCGCCGAAACCGGACCGGGGTTCATCCGAACGCGCATCGTCTCCATAGTAACCGTAGACGCTGCCCAGGAACTCGCCGAGTGAAACACCCAGCAGCAGGGATTTCTCCCTTTTGGATCCGAACTCGAAAGACAGCGGATCGACAATCGCGCCGGTCTCGAAGGGACCGATACTGGCATCGTGCGCCGCGTGGACTTCGGCCAGTTCGAACATGGTGAAGGGAAGGAATTGCACCCCACCCTTGAGCCACCAGTTGCCGTCGGGCGGTCCGACGATGATCGTACCCGTAAAGATCCCCAGTTCGTGTCCCTCCTCCTCTTCACCGTGATCTTCTTCGTGCTCGTGGATCCATCCGAACTCCGATCCGATCCACGGGTGGGGCTCGATGCCAACGCCCATTTCCAACTGCTCGGCCGCCGTGGACGTGGAAGTTTCCCCCTCGGACGATTGTTTGCGCGAAACGGTAAACTCCGCCACGCCCCCGATTTCAATAAACCTGAACAATGACTCCTCGCCGGGCTTCTCGTCGGTTTCCTGTGCGGAGGCGAAGCCAATGCACAGCACGACCGGGAACATCATGGCAAAGGCAACCAGGATCTTTACTGTTCTTCTCAACGGGCTAATCTCCATGTTTGGTACTTACGCTTACTTGAAATATCCAGAAAGCCAATGCAAGTTTTTAGTCTGCACTAAATAAATAGTTATATGAGATATGTGTCAATAATTAGATTTAGAAAATCCTGATGGCGTCCCGTCGGCCGTCATCACCGCAAGCCCTATCTTTCACGTACGGACGGCGCATGAGGTGGATTTCACACCCGCTGGACGGCAAATCGACCTGGGATACACCAATGATCGGCTGCGGACGGGGAGTGGCGCTGGGAAGGCTCTCGAGCGGACGCCGGATATGCCGGCGAGCGGACGTGGGATGTGCCCGGTACCTGTGGATCCCCGTTACCGGCGGATCGATCCGGTTCATGGATGGGGCGCCATGAACACCAGGACCACCAGCCGGCCTTCGCTCGAGTTAAGTACGCCGTGGGCCACCCCGGGAGGACACAGCACCGCCGTACCGGGAACGCCCTTCACGGTTTCGTCGCCGACCGTGAAATCGCCGTTCCCTTCCAACACGTAGTAGATCTTGTCGTTTTCGGCGTGGCTGTGGGCCTTCTGTTCCTGGCCGGGTTCGAAACAGTAGATATCGCAGAACATGCGATCCGTATCGAAGAGATTGACCTTCTGGAACTTGTCGTCCGAGAAGCGTTTCTGATCCGGTACGTATGCCACCGGCATGATGGCTGGCTCCTGTGATGACAGGTTGAGGGACAAGTCGCCGGGCAGACAAAGACCTTGCGATAAATCGGTACCCCGGCTTACTTTGAACGCGACTGAATGTACCTGCGCAACGCCTTGTTGTCAACGGGCGTCACGTGCGGACCGCGAGTTCGTGCAAGGGAAAAACGAGGAGTCGTCCAGCACGCATGACCCACGAAATCGCCATAGGTCCGCACCGCATTAAGTCGCTTAAACCCGGCATGCCCATCCTCACGCTGGCGCCCATGGCGGGCATCAGCAACTGGCCGTTCCGATTGATCTGCGCGAAGATGGGCGCCCAGATGGTCGGCGTGGAATTCATCAACTGCAACGCCATTCTCCACAAGAACCCGAAGACGCTTCAGATGATGAACTTCTGCGACGCCGACATCTACCGCGATACCGGCATGTCGCTGCTCGCGGCGCAGATCTACGGGAACGATATCGGCCGCATGGTGGAAGGCGCGCTGGTGCTGGAGGAAAAGGGCGCGCAGATCATGGACATCAACTTCGGGTGTTCCGTGCCCAAGATCCTGCGGTCCGATTCCGGCGCCGCTTTTCTCAAGGACATCGACCGGATGATGAACGCGGTGCGCAGCGTGGCCGAGGCCGTCTCGATTCCGGTCATCATCAAGACGCGTCTGGGCTGGGACCACGACAATATCAGCATCCTGGAAGTGGTGAAACGCGCCGCGGATTCCGGCGCCCACGCCGTGGCGGTGCACGCCCGCACCGTGGCGCAGAAGTTCAACGGGACCGCGGACTGGTCATGGATCGCCCGCGCCGTGGAAGTCTCCCCCGTGCCGATCTTCGGAAACGGCGACGTGTTCATTTACGAGGACGCGGTGCGCATGGTGGAGGAGACGGGGTGCGCCGGCGTGATGATCGCCCGGGCCGCGCGGGACAACCCCTACATCTTCTCCGGCGCGCGGATACCGACGTTTACCGAGCGGGTCCGGCTCGCCCGGGACCACCTGGGCATGATGGTGGAGTACAAGGGGGAGAAGGTGGGCGTGATGGAAATGCGCAAGTTCTTCGCCTCCTACTTCAAAGGCTTCCCCAACGCATCCCACCTGAGGACCAGCCTGGTGCAGGTGGACACCGTCACCCAGGCCCACCGGATTCTTGACCAATGGGTGACTGATTCGGATCGTCAACCGTATGATGCTTGATCACGCGGCCTTCCGAGAAATACACCACGCCTTCGGCGATGTTCGTGGCGTGATCGGCCAGGCGTTCGATGTGGCGGGAAATGAAGATCAGTTGCATCGCCTGGGGCACCGACCCTGAATCCTCCTTCATGCAGGCCAGCAGTTCCTCGAAGATCTGGTCCTGCAACTGATTGACCTCCTCGTCCCTGTCGCAGACGTCCATGGCCAGTTGCTCGTCTCCGCGCACGAAGGCGTTGAGGCTGTCCTTGACCATGGATTGGGAAAGGTCCGCCATGCGCGGCAGGTCGACGAGCGGTTTCAGGAGGGGCATCCCGGCGAGCTGTTTCGTTTTCTTGGAGATGTTGACGGCGATGTCGCCCAGCCGTTCCAGGTCGATCGTGATCTTCATGCTGGCCGCGACAAAGCGCAGGTCCCGCGCGATGGGGTGCTGGAGCGCCAGCAGCCGGATGCACTGCTCGTCGATCTCCAGTTCCATGGCGTCGATGGGCCCGTCGCCGGCGATGACCTGATCGCACAAGTCGACGTCGCGCTCCACGTGCGCCGTGATCGCCCGGGCGATCTGTTCCTCCACGAGCGCGGCCATGCTCAGCAGCGCGGACCTCAGACCTTCCAGTTGTTGTTGAAGTTGGGTTTCCATGATCGCTGTCCAGGGGATTCAGGCCGCGGCGCTGTCCGTCCGCGGCGCTATCCCGCACGGCCCGTGATGTAGTCTTCTGTGCGCCGGTCGCTGGGCGTGGTGAACATCGCGTCGGTCACGCCCATTTCCACCAGCTCGCCCTTGAGCAAGAACCCGGTGTATTCGGACACACGCGCCGCCTGCTGCATGTTGTGCGTCACGATAACAATGGTGTAATCGTCCTTCAGATCAAGCATTAATTCCTCGATCCTGGACGTGGCGACGGGGTCCAGCGACGAGCACGGCTCGTCCATGAGCAGGACTTCCGGTTCGACCGCGATCGCCCGCGCGATGCAGAGCCGCTGCTGCTGTCCGAGAGAAAGCCCGAGGGCGCTTTCCTCGAGCTGTGCCTGAACTTCCTCCCACAGGAAGGCCCGGCGCAGGCACCGTTCCACGATCTCGTCGAGGAAACCGCCGGACTTCACGCCGTGGATCCGGGGACCGTAGGCCACGTTCTCGTAGATGGACTTGGGGAAGGGATTCGGCTGCTGGAAGACCATGCCGACGCGCCGGCGCAGCCGCGTGACATCGGTGTCCGGCCCGTAGATATCCACCCCGTTCATCCGGATCATACCCGTCATGCGGACCTGGGGAACGAGGTCGTTCATACGGTTGATCAACCTGAGCAAGGTCGTCTTGCCGCAGCCTGACGGACCGATGAAGGCCGTGATGACCTGGCGGTCGATCGCCATGGTCACGTCCTTCAGCGCGGCCCGGTCACCGTACCAGAAGGACACGTGCTCGACATCGATGATCGTTTCCTCACGCAGGATCTTCGGCTTGACCGGTACGTTTTCCGTCGTCATTCGCTAGAACCTCTTATGCGCACGGGGAAATCGCCTATGCTTGTGCGCGCCGCAGGGGCGCGCGCCGGGGACGCCTAGCCCACTGCCAGTGAATAGCGTCTCCTCAGCCGGCTTCTGAGCCCGATCGCCGCCGCGTTCAGCGCGACCACGATGGCCAGCAGCAACAGGGTGGACGTGTACGCCATGGGTAGAGACGCCTCCCCGCCGTCCGGCCTGAAACCCGTGTCGAAGATGTGAAACCCCAGGTGCATGAACTCCCGTTCCAGGTGCACGAAGGGCCAGGCGCCGTCCACGGGCAACTCGGCGGAAAAGGCGACGACCCCCGTGATCATCAGCGGCGCCACGGTACCGGCCGCCCGCGCCACGGACAGGATCAGGCCCGTGAGTATGGACGGCAGCACCACCGGCACGACGACACGCCACAGCGTCTCGAACCGCGTCGCACCCAGGGCGTGAGACGCCTCGCGGAGTCCCGGGGGCACGCCGGCCAGCCCTTCCTCCACGGCCACGATGACCACGGGCAGGGTGAGCAGGGCCAGGGTCAGCGCGCACCAGAGGATGCCGCCGCGGCCGAAAGTCGGTTCCGGGAGTTCCGCGGGAAAGAACAGACGGTCCAGGGTTCCTCCCAGAAAATACACGAAGAAACCGAGTCCGAAAACCCCGAATACGATGGAGGGTACGCCGGCCAGGCTGTTCACGGCGATTCGCACCACGTTCAGGAACGGGCCCGGTTTACCGTATTCTCTCAGGTAAAAGGCCGCCAGCACGCCGAAGGGCATAACGACGACCGACATGAGGATGACCATCGCCGCCGTGCCGAAAATCGCCGGATAGACCCCGCCGAGCCGGTTTTCGTCTCTCGGCGGAGACCACAGGTAGGACCAGGCGCCGCCCATATAGTGACGGATCCTCGTCCACGTGGTCATCGCATTGGGTGTGTAGATCCGCTGGACGTTCGCGAGGGAAACGGTGTGCTGCCGGCCATCCGCAAAAGACAGGACGATGGACAGCGCCCGCTGCCTGCGCAGGCGTTCCAGTTCCGGGGCCTGCTCCCGGTAATGGGCCCGAACGGCTTCGTAACCCCGGGCGACGACCGTACCGTCGTCCACGAAGGATTCCAGGAAGCCGAAGATGTCCCCGCCCCAAACCTGCTCCACGACCACGGCCTCGCGGGGGGCGTCCCGCCCTGCGATCCGGCCTTCTTCCAGCCAGACGTATTCGACCGGAAACCGTTCCCGGTCGCCGGTCCGGACCCTCAATCGATAGGCCATGGACCGCTCACCCAACGAGCCGGTTGTCCGAATGCTGACGCGGGAAGTCTCGTGGCCCAGGACAATCCTGCCGTCGCGCAGCTCGTACCGCGTGAGTTCCTGGGGCCAGAACCGGTCCAGTCCGTGCACGACGATGACCAGGATCAGTCCCGCGACCATCAGGAAGCCGAGGACCAGGGCCCCGCCGGACAGCCAGATCAGGGCGTCATCCTTTGACCACTTCGAACCCATCGCATCTCCCTGCGGCCGGTGGAACATCCGGCGCTTAAGCATACCGCCTTCTCAGCCGCCGTCGTACCAGTTCGGCCACGGTGTTGATCGCAAAAGTCGAAACGAGCAGGAGAAAGGCGGCGAAAAACAGGACCCGGTAGAGCGTGTCGTCCCGCGCGGCGTTCGGCAGGTCGAGGGCCACGCTGGCGGACAGAGCCCGGAACCCGGAGAAGGCGGACCAGTCCATCACCGGGACATTGCCCGAGACGAACAGCACGATCATGGTCTCCCCGATCGCCCTGCTGAACCCCAGCAGAACGGCGGCCAGTATGCCGGATCCCGCGGCGGGGAGGACGATGCGCACGGCGGTCTGCCAGCGCGTGGCCCCCAGCGACATCGATCCTTCCAGGAATGAGCGGGGCACGGCGGAAAGCGCTTCTTCGGACAAGGTGAATATGATCGGGGTGACGGCCAGGCCCATGACCATACCCACGACGATCGCGTTCCGCTGCGTATAGGTCAGTCCCAGGGATTCCTCGAACCAGGTCGCGTAGCCGGCCTGCAGCCAGGCGGCCTCCAGCATCGCCCCGCATTCCAGGGCCAGCCATCCCCCGGCGAGCACGGCAACCAGAAGCAGCCAGATTTCCCGGCCCGGAGGATTGAACGCCCGGAACCGCACCGGGGCATGGTGCCTGATGAGAAAAGCGGCCACCACCGCGCCAGAAATGAATACCGGCGCCAGGAAGAGGGCGAAGACGTGGGACGCCAGGAACGGTGCAAGCCAGATGCCGCCGATGAAACCGAGCACGACACTCGGTACCGCGGCCATGATTTCCACCAGCGGTTTCAGTCTTTCCTTAAGCGCCCGCGGCAGGAACTGCGACGCGTAGAGCGCGGCGAGTACCGAGACCGGCACCGCGAAAAGCAAGGTATACACCGCCCCTTTCAAGGTCCCGGAGATCAGCGGCAGGATGCTGTACCCGGCGTCGATCCCCCCGGGATCGGAAACTCCCCAGCGGAATCCCGCGGGCGACGTGAACAAGGGGTAAATCACCCACATGATCACGGCAAAGACCGACAGGATGGTCAGGATCAACACCACGCCGCCAAGGGCGGCGAGTCGGCCAACCAAAAGGTCCAGCAGAAGGCGCCGGTCAAACCGGCGTCCTTGGGGGCGATCGGTCATCCGGGGGTCCTGGATCGGGATTCAATAGGGCACTATCGGACGAGGGCAACGAGTGGAAGTTAAACGATGGGTCCGTACGGCGTCAACACCGGCGCATCACTTCAACAGGGTCATCTTCCGGTTGAAGACGTGGGCGGTCCGTCCATCCGCGGTAGCCTCGAAGCGATAGAAGTACACGCCGCTCGAGAGATGCCGCGCCTCCCAGTGCTCGGTGTAGCGCCCCGGAAGCCTGATATCGTTCACCACTGTCGCCACCCGCTGGCCGAGGAGATTGTATACCTCGATCAGTATGTGGCTCGTCGACGATACGGTGTAATCGATGTTCGTGGCCATGCCGAAGGGGTTCGGACTGTTCTGCGCCAGGCTGAAGCCGTCGGGTGCATCTACGCCGGGTTCAGCCGGTTCCGGGGGTATGGGTGCCGGTGCGGTACTGAAATAACCCAATGCCGCAAGCGCCGACCAATGGTCCGCCCAGTTTTCCGTTCCGAATGCGCCCACGTAATCGACGTCCGTAAAGAACCCGCTGTTCCGCGGTTCTTCCATGAGCCTGCTCGCATCCCAGGCGGGACTGGAGTTGCCGGGACGCGGATCAAGCCCCAGGTTCCGGTTCCAGCTGATGCCCTGGAGCAATGGATCCGTGATCCGGTTGGCGTTGCCTTCGTTGGCGAGCAGTTCCGTCGTGTGGAAGTCGCCTCCCAGGTCCGCGGGTGAACTCCCGGTGCCGAACCTGCCCAGGATGTTATACCGGAAGGCCAGGTCTCCCGCGTCCAGGCGCGCCTTGCTGTCCTGCGCGCCGCGGGTCGGATCCAGGTCCTCGATCGACAGCGCGTGGCCCTGGAACTCGGTGAAGATGCTGTTGAAATACATCCCGCCCGCGTTGTCGCGGAAGATGAGGGCGTTGTTGTCCTTGCCGCCCGTCGACGAAGCGCCGCGGCCGATGTAGGTGGCGTTCATGATCGTGGGACGGGCGTAGGGCCTGCCGTCCTCGGGATCCGTGCCGCCGTCGTGCTCGCCGGCATGGTCGCCCAGGAAAGGGTCCTGGATCGAGAACCAGAACTGGTGCTCGCCCCGGAAGCCCTCGTCGTAGTCGAAGGCGTCATCGCCCGCGAAAGCGGATATCAGGTAGCGCGTATTCACCGTGCCGCCGAACCATTCGAAGCCGTCGTCCTGGTTATAGAACACCTCCACGTGCTCGATGGTCGTGCCGCGGCCCACGCCGGCCATGGTCAGCCCGTTGATCTCGTTGTCCGCGCCGATGACCGCGCCGCCGTGCCGGATCGACACGTACCGCAGCACGCCCGAGTCGTCGTCGTCGTCGGGATTCGATCCACCACCGTAGATACCCCGGGGTTCGGTCGTCGCGTCGATGCCTTCAATGTTGTTCTCACCGGTGGCGGTGTTAATGGACGCCCGTCCGAGGAGGATGATACCGCCCCACAGCCCGCGGGAAGCAGTGGGGGATGACAGCAGGATATCGTCCGGATCATCGACGTCGTCCGCTTCGGCCGTGAAGATAATGGGATTCCTCGCCGTGCCGTCGGCGATGATCTTGCCGCCCTGGGCTACGATCAGGGCGGTATCCTCGCCCTCGATGGTCGTGGACTTGCCCTTGATCACCGTGCCCGCCTCGATCGTCAGCGTCTCGCCGTCTTCGACGAAGACCAGGCCGGACAGCAGATAGGTGTTGTCCGAGGAGAAGGATGTGTTGCCGACGATGTCTGCGTCGGTGATGGTTACTACGGGACTGGTGGGGGATTGTGCTTCTGCGAGGACCGGGTAAACCAATGGTGCGGAAACCAAGGCGATGGATATCCACCGAAACATACCTTCTCCTTGAAGGGCTTGCGGTCGAGTTGTGAAGATGAAGTCATAGTCGTTCTCTCGGGCCAGCGGGTCGGCGGACCGGCCCGTCGGCGGGTCTGTTATATCCCGTACGAGAATCCCAGGGAGAACGTCCGTCCCCGCTTGTACAGGCTTCGGATGAACTCCTCGTTGTTGTACGGATGCACCTTCTTGATGTCCGGGTCCAGCAGGTTCTTGGCGGAGAACTTAAGCGTTACCCGGTCCCACAGCCTCTGCGAGCCCGTGATATCCAGCATGCCGGCGGGCTGCTCGAAGGCGTTGGGCGTCCCGCCCGTACTCACTTCGGAAAGCCTCTCGCCGAAAACGTTGTAGTGGACGCTCACCAGGGTACCGGTGTCCGTGTTGTCGTACATGGCGTCGATATTGACTACGTAGGGAGACTGGCCCTGCAGCTTGCGGGTCTCCGCCGCACCCGGATCGAGCGCCCGGATGATGGCGAGTTCCGACGGCGCGATATCCACCTCGGAACTGATCAGGGACAGGTTGCCGCCGAGCTGGAAGTTGCCCAGGGACGGATGGAGCTGGTCGAGCTGCTTCCGGAACTCCAGTTCCAACCCGGAGACGAGCGCCCTGTCGACATTCTGAAACTGGATTTCGCCGTTCGTCGTCACGATTACGCGTTCAATCGGGTTCTCGAACTTCTTGTAGAAATAGCTGAGGGCATAGATCTCGCCGGGACGGTTGAACCATTCCCAGCGGAAATCGTAGTTGTCGATCAGCGTCCGCTTCAGTTCGCTGTTCCCCACGAAGATGTAATCGCCGACAAAGAGGAAAGAGGCAAATGGAGCCAGTTCGCGAAAGGAGGGCCGTGCCAGGGTCCGGCTGTAAGCGCCCCGGAAATTCATGTTGTCCACGACCTGGTACACCGTGTTGATCGAGGGCAGCCAGTCCTTCTCATCCAGTCTGCCGGGCGTAAGCGAAGTTTCATGGCTGGCCACGTCCAGCAGGGTGGACTCGTACCGCGCGCCGCCCGTGACCTTGAACCGCCTGGTGATCGGCACGTCCAGCATCACGTATCCGGCCCGGACTTCCTGGTCGCCGTCGTAGTTGTTCCTCAGGTCCGAGTCCTCGGATACGAAATTACCGAACCGGGTAAACCCGGGCGTATCCTGGAATTCATCGGGCAGGATCCCGGTGCGCGCCGTGGAGAAGAAGACGACAGGATCATTCCGGTACTGCAGGGCGTCCTGCCTGAAGGAAAAACGCCGCTCCCGGAAGGTGTGGTCCTTGTCCAGGTAGGCCCCGCCGAACTTCAGACGGGCCGTGAGTCCGGACCATGGCGTAAAGGGCAGCGTCACGTCCATCTTGAAGTCCCGGTTGGATTCTTCAAGGTTCCTGAAGTAACGGGTCGGCGCCGCGTAATTGGACAGGGCGATCGTGTAGCTGTCGAAATCCGGCGCACCTTCGCCGGCCGCGTCGACCGTCTGGAATTCGTTGGTGAAGTAACGAAGGTCGGGCTCGTCCTGGTTCGACCTGATGAAGGCGCCGGTCCATTCGATTTCCATGTTGGATACGGACGGCATTACGTGCTTGCCGCGGAACTGCAGAGACCGCATCTCGCGCTCGATGAAGGACAGCACGCGGGTCTCGTACCGCACGTTTTCGCCGGGCAGTGAGGATGGCCACGCACCGGTCTGGAATCGGGACAGTTTTTCGCCGCTGCGGTTGTAAAGCACGTTGACGCCGATCTCGTGGGTGATGCTCGGTTGGTAGGTAGCGTTCACGAGGCCGCCCCAAAGTACTTCTTCGGACCCGCTCATGTCCGTCGCGAATCGCTCCCTGTTCAACCCTTCGGCCTCCCGGGACACGCGCTTCCATATCCCGGACGCGCCATTGTCATACGCCGAGACGTTCCGGTTGTAGCTCACGCTGCCCAGCATCCCGAACGGGCGTTCCGCGATCTCCGTCTGGTTTCCGATCGATAACGCGTAGCTCTGGCCGAGCCCACCTTCTATGGTAGTCGGCGTCATAGACTTGTCGGTAAACGACTTGGAATACAGATCCAGCAGTTGCGCGGCCTCCGGGTCCCGGAGCGCGCTGGTGATGCTGGGAATCTCCACGTCGGGATTCAGCAGGGGCAGGGGTATATCCCGGGTGCCGTCGTCGAAGCCCAGGAAATCGTACTCACCGCCCTCGTAGCTCAGCATGTCCTTGAAGGAAGACTGGGTGTTGTACTTCGTGGACGTGGAAAAGGACATGGTGAAAGACTCGGGCAGGGACTTGGTCTTCACGTTGACGCTGCCGCCGGTGAAGTTGCCCGGCTTGTCCGGCGTGAAGGTCTTTTCCGTGGTGATGTTGTCCAGCAGGTTCGCAGCGAAGATGTCCATCTGGACCGACTTGCTGTTTGGATCGGCATTCGGCAGGGAGGTGCCGTTCAGCTGCGCGGTACTGTAGCGTTCGCCCAGTCCGCGAATGTAGACGTACTTGCCGTCCACCACCGATGCGCCGGTAACGCGGGTCATGGCCGCGGCCACATCGCCCTGTGCGCCCCGGGAGATATCCTCGGCGCTGATGGCGTCGCTGATGGAAAGGGCGTTCTGGCGGCGCTTGAGCAGTGACGCTTCCGTGTTTTCCAGGGACCGGGCCGTCACCTCCACCACGTCCGCCACGATGAGTTCCTGTTCGACGGTTATGTCTATTCTGCTCACCTGGTCCGGTTCGACCTGGATCTCGGTGACCCGCTTCGCCGCGTATCCGATCATGGATACCCGGACGGTGTGCAGTCCCGCCGGGACGTTCCGGATCAAGTAGAAGCCTTCGAGATCGGCCATCGAGCCAAGCTCCAGTCCCACCACCACCACCGTGGCGCCGATAAGCGGATCGCCCGTCTCCGCGTCGACGACCGTACCCGATATACGGCCCATGGACGCCTGTCCCCGGACCTCCATCGCTGTGCCGGCAAGGAGCGCGAGTGCGGCCACGACTACCGCTGCCCGCATCGATGGGGCCAGCCGGCTTCTGTCGTATTTCGCGTAAAGGCCGTTCCGGAACCGGTATGTCTTCGTCATGTACGGCGTCTCCCCTTGTTTTCGTCGAATCAATCCGTCTGCGGGTGCCTGGAACGCAAGCTTGAATCGAACACGGTGCAAATATAAAAAGGTTATTTGACGATTCTGTTACGAACAGCATACAAGGCCATGACGATATGAATAAAGTTTGGTTTTTCCGGTAGGATGCGACCGGCGGGTCAAAGACGGCTTGACAAAACCGCCGTCCGTCTTGCTTTATGAATACTTGATCCGGCACGAAACCGCAGACATACGGAACGGCAGTCGCAATGCGTTATCGCACGCGTCGGGCCCGCCACGCAACGTGTATCCGCATATCCTCCAGGTGGCTCAGTCATGTCTTCCCCGAATGGGAACAACACCAGTAACGCCACGGTTCGAACCATCGCTTCGAGGAGAGCGGGGCGCCGGTTCACCCATAAGCCCCGGCCTCCCGTCGCGCCGCTGGTGACGGATTACTGGCGTCCGGAACACTTCTTCAACCGGGAACTGAGCTGGATGGAATTCAACGCGCGGGTGCTGGAGGAAGCGCTCGACCCGACGGTTCCCCTGCTGGAACGGGTGAAGTTCCTGGCCATATTCAGTACCAACCTGGACGAGTTCTTCATGATCCGCGTCGCCGGCGTCAAGAGACAGATCGACGCGCAGGTCCAGTCCACGCGGACCGCCGACGGCCTGAGTCCCCGGGAGGTGATGACCGCGCTTTCGTCCCGGATGCACGAACTGGTCAACAAGCAGCACGGCCTCTTCATCAACGAGATCTTCCCGCAACTCACCGAGCAGGGCATCGACATCCTCGAACCGGAGCAACTCAGCCCTTCGCAGAAGGCCTATCTGGACGAGTACTTCCGGAAGACCATCCTGCCGGTGGTGACCCCGCTGGCGGTGGACCCCGGCCATCCGTTTCCCTACCTGGCCAACGGCACGCTCTGTCTCGTGGCTGAAATCCGCAAGATCCAGAAATCCGTTTTCCCTCATACGAACCTCTCAGTCATTCACCTGCCCACCTCGGTCATGCCGCGGTTCCTCGAACTCCCGTCCGAAAACGGCCGGCAGGCGTTCTTCATGCTGGAGGACGTCATCCAGATGAACCTCGACCTGTTCTACAACGGTTACGAGGTGCTGAACTGCGCGTCGATCCGCGTGACGCGGGACGCCGACGTGGACTACGAGGAGGAAGGCGCGGAGGACCTGCTCAAGGTCATCGAGGAGGGCATACGCAACCGGCGCAACGGGGCCGCGGTACGGTTGCAGTACGACCCAGAGCTGTCTTCGCGCATCCTGGACGTCCTGGTGGACGAACTGGAACTGGAGCCGGAGGATCTCTACCCCACGGAAGGCTTCACCGCTTTTTCCGATCTCATCGAACTGTACGACGCCGTCGACCGGCCCGATCTCATGGACGAACCCTTCCCGCCCCAGCCGGCGACGCCCTTCGAAGGCGCGCCTTCCATCTGGGAGGCCATCAAGAAGGACGATATCTTGCTGCACCACCCCTTTCATCAGTTCAACGCGGTGGTCCGGTTCGTTTCGGAAGCGGCGGAGGATCCCCAGGTACTCGCCATCAAGATGACGCTGTACCGGGTCAGCGCCAATTCGCCCATCACCCGGGCGTTGACGCGGGCGGCGCTGAACGGCAAGGAAGTCTCGGTGCTGCTGGAGTTAAAGGCCCGGTTCGACGAGGCCGCGAATATTCAGTGGGCCAGGCAGCTGGAGGAGGCGGGGGCCCATGTCATCTACGGCATACCGGGCATCAAGGTCCACTGCAAGGCCTGCCTGGTCGTGCGCCGGGAGGGCGAGGGGATACACCGGTACTGTCACCTGGGTACGGGGAATTACAACGACAAGACGGCGCGTATCTACGCCGATTTCGGCCTGTTCACCGACAAGGAGGAATTCGGCGAAGACGTGACGCAGCTGTTCAACCTGCTGACCGGCTACGCGCTGCCCTCGCGCTTTCACCATCTCATCCTTTCGCCCACGTCGATGCGGGAGGACATGGTGAAGCGGCTTCAGCGGGAGAGCGACCGGGCCCGCGCCGGGCATCCGGCCCTGGTGATCGCGAAGATCAATTCCCTCGTCGACCCGGACATGATCGTGGCCCTGTACCAGGCCTCCCAGGCCGGCGTGCGGATACAGCTGATCATCCGCGGCATATGTTGCCTGAGACCGGGCGTACCGGGATTGAGCGAGAACATCAGCGTCATCAGCATCGTCGACCGGTTCCTCGAGCACGTCCGGCTGTTCTATTTCTACAACGACGGAGACCCGGAATACCTGTTTTCCAGCGCGGACTGGATGGACCGGAACCTCAACCGCCGGGTCGAGATATCGTTCCCGGTCATCGACCGGGCGCTCCAGGCGGAGCTGTGGGCGTATTTGAAAATACAGTTGAAGGACAACGTGAAGGCGCGTGAATTGCAGTCGGACGGGACGTACCGGTACGTGAAGAAAGCGGGAAGGCGCTTCCAGTCGCAGCGGGAACTGTACGAACTGGCCTGCGAGACCGTGAGGATAAACGCGGACCTGAAGATGAAGCGCTCCGCGGCTTCCCGGACTGCGCTGACCGCCCGGAACTGAGGGGATTCGGGAGAAAACCGGTACCAGGGACAATTGGTGCCGGGGGACAACCGGTACACAAAAAAAACAGGCGGACCAGGGAGGTCGTGAATTCCCCGGTCCGCCTGTGTGTTTACGCCGACTACCTCAATGTTACCACCCGATACGGGCCTTCGTCCTTTTCAGGAGAATGGTAACGACGCCGGCGTACAGGACCGTGCTGACCGGATCGATGATCGCGTCAAGGGTCGCGCCGATCGCCGGTATGTTGCTTAGCACGTCCATGCCCGCTGCCGCGCCGACGGCAATGGTGACCGCCAGGTAGCCCGTGGCGTCTTCCGCGTCGACCGACAGGTGCGCGTGCAACAGGCCGAGGATGACCAGCAACAGCCCGACAACGGTACCGTCAAGCAGCATACCGCTAACCAGCCCCTCATGCAACGCCAGCAGCACCGCGAGTCCAACGACTATCCGGGATGCCATATATCTTACCTCCTAAGCACTTGAAAACGACTCAGTTCAGGGAAGGCCGGGTGAACCTTCGCGGCACGGAAGACCGCGGGTCCCCGGCACGGAAGGCCGCGGGTCGCGGCCGCCTATCCCTTGAGCCGGTTTAACGTACGCATGATCAGGATGGAAAACACGCTGGCGTACAGCGCTGAGCTGGCCGGATCCAGAATGCCGTCCAGGGACATTCCGATGACCGGTATGCCACTCAACACGTCTGCGCCTGCCGCCGCGCCTACCGCGATAGTCACGACCAGGTAGTCCGTCGCGTCCTCAGCGTCTACCCCCATGAAGCCGTAGACGATACCCAGGAGCACAATCAGGATCATTATGGCCCCGCCATCATTCATCATGCCACCAGCCAACCCCTGGATGATCGCCAAAAGGGCGATCAATCCCACAATTACTCTGGTTGCCATATCTACCTCCTGGAGGAGATTGGTTTTGCCACCGGCCCGCACCAGCGCGTTGCCGTGGCGGGAACTACGGCGAGACGAACTTGCGTCGCGTACGCACAGTAAGCCGCACCTGTCACTAACTTCCTTCGAAACGGTTCAGTCGGACGCGCGCGTCCGCGCATCGTGCGACTGCCTTCAGAAGCCTGGCCGGAGTCCTGCGTATCGGGGTCGTGGTCCCGATGGTTTATTAGGTTTTTGAGTTATGTATCCAATTAATATCGGAAGGGAAGCACTGTCAAGGGTAAATGTGTATTTTGATCCAAAAAACACCGGAAATGCAGCGGATGATTACGGCGGTCCGTTGATCGAGGGGACCTGGGAGCGTACGGTCCCGGCGGGATCACACGGTCGTGTACCGCGAGGGAGGGATGGTGCGGTCTAAGTAGTTCCGCCCGTTGAAGTTTCGCTGACCGGTTTTCCCGGCGCCCGCGCGGGGCGTCCGGTCGCTTCGGAAGGCTCGTCTTCGATCCACGCGGGCAGGGAGAGGTAGAAGGTCGCGCCTTCGCCGAGCCTGCTCTCGACCCAAGCCCGGCCGTTGAGCAGTTCCATGGTGTGCCGGACGATCGCCAAGCCCAGGCCGGTTCCGCCCAGGGCCCTGGACCGCGCCCGGTCAACCCGGAAAAAACGTTCGAAGATCCGGGGAAGCGCCTCGGACGGAATGCCCGGTCCGGTGTCGGAAACCGACAGGACGATCTCATCGACCCGCTCCTCGGTGCCGATGGTGATCGATCCGCCATTCTCCGTGTATTTCACGGCGTTGTCCACCAGGTTGGACAGGGCCCGCTCCATGAGTTCGGGATCTCCGCGCGCCGGTCTGTCCGTTTCGAACCGCAGGGAGAGAGCCAGTTGCTTGCGGTCGACCTGTTTCGCGAAGATTTCGGCGACCCGTTCCGAAATCCGGTCCAGGCGGCAGGACGTGAATTCGACCTCGTACCGGCCCGATTCTATGCTGGACAGTTGCAGCAGGTCCTCGACCAAGGCCTGGAGCCGGTCGGCATGGTGCTGGATGGACGTCATGAAACGGCGCAGCGCGGCGGTATCCTCCATGGCGCCGTCCAGCAGCGTCTCCACAAAACCCTTGATGGACGTCAACGGCGTCCTGAGTTCGTGAGACACGTTGGCCACGAAGTCCTTCCGGACCTGCTCAAGGCGGCGCAGTTCGGTCATGTCGTGGAACACGGCGACCACGCCGTGCAGCTGCTCCCCGATGCGTACGGGAGTCAGGTGCACCTGGAAGATGCGCTGGTTCCACTCCAGGGTCAGGTCGAACACGGTATCCTCGTGCAGGGACGGCGCCGAATCGATCGCGGCGTCCACCACGCTCTGCAGGTCGTGGTTGCGCACGACCTCGATCGGTCGCTTGTTCAGGCACCACGCGTCCACGTCCATCATGCGCTTGAAAGCCGGATTGACCATCAGGATCCGCCCTTCCGCGGAGGTCACCATTACGCCTTCCGCCATACCGGACAACACCGCTTCGAGCTGGGCGTTCTCTTCCCGGATCCGCGAAAGCCTTTCCTTTGATTGCGCGGCCATCTCGTTCAAGGCGGCCGCCAGTGAGGAGAGTTCGACGTGCGCCGGCGCGGAAGCGGTGACCTCGAGGTCGCCGGCGGCCTGGCGACGGGCGACTTCCGTCATGCGTTCGATCGGTCGGGACACCAGTCTCTCCGTGCCCCAGCTCAGCACGACGCTCAACAGGAGGCCGATGCCGAGGGCCGCGAGCACGATCTTCCAAATATGGGATTCGATCCACCGGAACTGCTGCAGCGGCAGTGCGACCCGCACGACGCCCCTTGCCTGTTCGGTCCGGAAGGGGACCGCCACGTAGGCCATGTCGGTTTCCAGCGTGTTGCTGTAGCGGATGCTGTTACCGATCCCCGACGCGATGGCTTCGAGGATCTCCGGCCGGTCGCCATGGTTCTCCATGAGGGGAACGGACGAAAGGGGTATGGACGAATCACCGGCCACGACGCCGTCGTCCCGCACCACGGTTACGCGGGCGCCGCACTGCTCACCCAGGCGGTCCGCAATCGGATCGATCGTCTCGGGGGAAAGGGAAGGAAGCGGCGCGTTTTCCAGGTAGGACTGGATCAGGCGGGCGTCATTGAGTAACTGCTCGCGGGTATGGCCGCTGACGTCCTCGCGGAGGGACGTGTTCAGATAGATGTACACGGCGCCCGCCACCACCAGGGTAAAGGCGACATAGCCGACCAGGATCTTTGTCTGTAGCGAAAATCGCATGACAGGGCCTACCTGGCGAAGCGGTATCCGACCCCCCGCACCGTTTCCACCATGCCGGCGGCCTCGCCGAGTTTCTCTCGCAATCGCTTGATGTGGGCGTCCACGGTGCGTCCGTACCCCATGTAGTCATATCCCCAGACCACGTCGAGCAGTTCTTCCCGGGTCTGTACCCTGCCGCGCCGCTGAAAGAGAACGGCCAGGAGCTTGAACTCGGTGGCCGTCAGGGACACCGTGCATCCCGATACGGACACGTGGTGGCCTTCCATGTCGATGACCAGGGGTCCCGCACGGACGGGGCCCGCGGTTTCCGGCTCGGTCCGGCGGCGCAGGATGTTCCGGATGCGCAGGGCGATTTCCCGGGGGCTGAAGGGTTTGACCACATAGTCGTCGGCCCCCAGTTCAAGACCGATGATCCGGTCGATTTCCTCGCTCTTCGCGGTCAGCATCAGGATGGGTATGGACCTCGTGCGTTCGTCCTGTTTCAGAATGCGGCAAACATCGGTGCCTTCGAGTCCGGGCAGCATGAGGTCGAGCACGATAAGATCAGGGGCCTCGTCGCGGGCTTTTTCAAGCGCGGCCGAGCCGTCCGACGCCACGATGACGTCGAAGCCGGATTTCTCCAGATTATACTGGATGATTTCCACGATATCGGGCTCGTCGTCTACGACCAGTATCGTTTGGCGCATTCCCCTTCCTGTCTGCTTAAAGGGACCACCTCGCGCGCGTCGCGCGGGTCAACTGTTCGCGTGCGCACCGCGGGCCATCGGCGCGCAGGCGGCTCAATCGAGGTATCCGAAATATACCCGGCGCGGGGTCTGTTGAAAACACAAAACGGCGGCCGGACCCGCGATCGGGCGTGTGTACGGACCGGCGGCCGGGCCTGTGTACGGGCCGGCAATGACGCCTACTTTGCCGAAGGGCACAGGTCGCTCAGGACGCATTCGTCGCATTTCGGACGCCGGGCGATGCACGTCTTCCTGCCGTGGGCTGCCAGGAGGTGACCGAGGCCGGTCCAGTCCGATTCCGGCACGACCTTCATCAGGTCGCGCTCGATCCGGTCGGGGTCGGCATGTTTCGCGAACCCGAGGAGCCCGGACAGCCGTTTCACGTGGGTGTCCACGGCGATCCCCGGAATCCCGAAGGCGTTGCCGCGCACGACGTTGGCGGTCTTCCGCCCCACGCCGGCCAGATTCGTCAGGTCCTCCATGGCCGAGGGCACTTCGCCGCCGTGGAGATCGACCAAAGACCGGCAGCATTTCCGGATATTGGCCGCCTTGTTGCGGTAGAAGCCCGTGGTGAAGATATCCGCTTCCAATGCACCGGGCGCGGCATCCAGGTAGTGCCTGGGAGACGGATACTTCTTGAAGAGGGATTCCGTGACTACGTTTACCTGCTTATCCGTGCACTGTGCCGAGAGTATGGTAGCGACAAGCAGTTCAAATGGCGTTGTAAACCTCAATGCCGGTCCCACGTCGGGGTAGGTCTTCTTCAGGCGGGACAGGACCTCCGCCATTCGTTCACGCTGCGCTTTCACGGTCGGCATGTTTCAGCATCTCCTGTGGGATTCGGGCCGGGACAGGCGGGGGAAGGTAGGCCAGGGG
>VXMB01000010.1:0-4274 GCA_009841265.1 Gemmatimonadota bacterium
GCTTCTTTTTTGTATATGAGACTGGGCTTCGCCATATTTACGGATACGAACTGGAATCGACGCGGGTAGTGACGCTGGCACAAAAAGCGATTCCGCTGTTTGAAGAAATTCGGGCGGCAGTAATGATTTTCTGTGATTGGCTTAAGGATTAAAACCCTCCAAGTAAGCGCGAGGTTACCTCTCCCAACGCATTGGCAAACCCGACCCCCAAAGACTTCTGTAGGTCGATTTTCCAAAATCGACGCTTTGATGTCGAGATATGAATCTCGACCTACAAGAGCGCTTACACATGTGGAACACTCTCAGAACGGAGGCGTATTATTCCTCATTAGCCCCAGCGGGGCGATAGGTGTATAGCACATCGGCAAATCAATTCCTCCAAGCCCCAGAGGGGCGACAGGTGTCACATGGGGTTATGTAGAATACAGCCAAGACTGAGTGTTGGGCTTCACGGTTACTGTTCAACCCAACCTATCCCGTTCTCCCGATAATCGGGACTACGCGGGACACGCTGTCAAATGTCAACACGCGCTACTTTAACCCATCGTCATCAAGAAGCACTTTCCATCACCGAATACTGTGTCCATTCATAAAACAACCGTGTTCAAAATCTGAACCATCCACCTCAAGCTGCATTACACCTCCAAGCCTCAACTAATCCTCCATCCACCACCCCAAACTCCGAACAAATTGGCAAATCCTCACTTCAATTGCATACACTCCAGCCACCAACTATCTAAAGGATACTTTGCACACTGAAGGCTAAAAGTAAGCGCAGGTGTGCACGATGTTGGGCAATCTCCTCCCGCCTGTAAGCGAAATACAGCCCTATCTCAAGACGGTTTTAACCCTACCTTCTATCGGCTCTAAGTCCACAACCCGCCCCTTAACTGCATAGATATTTCACACATAGCAGCCCCTATCCAATCTGAAGCTGAAGTCCACCTGTTTAATCAATCAGATTCCATTTCTCACCCTCAGCAAGATGTTTGGCACAAAAATTGATAGACAGTCACAGAACAAGGAGGTTAAACCTCATGAAAAAAGCAGCGTTTTTCGGCTTCAGCCTATTACTCATCTCCATTCTGTTTGTATCAAGTACCTTCGCCCAAGATTCCCCACAATGGCATCTACCCAAAGGAGCCACAGTGCGTCTCGGCAAAGGCGGGATATATGATATAGCGTATTCGCCGGACGGGAAATTCTTGGCAGTGGGAGCTTCTATCGGGGTTTGGATATACGATGTACACACCGGGGCAGAACTGGATCTACTCACAGGGCATACGACGCCGGTTGAGAGTTTAGCGTTCAGTCCAGATGGAAAAACGCTCGCAAGTGGGGGAAGATGGAGTGACAGGACAATACGACTGTGGGATGTCGCAACATGGAAACTCAAAGCCACTCTCACAGGGCATACAAGCCGTATCTCAGATATGGCATTCAGTCCGGATAGCACCACACTCGCAAGTAGCAGTGGCGACAAGACAGTGCGGCTATGGGATGCACGCACAGGACAGCACAAAGCCACCCTCGCTGGACATACAAAAGCAGTCTATAGTGTAGCATTTAGTCCGGATGGAAGGACGCTGGCAACCGGGGGTGGTTGGGACGACAACACCATCCGGCTGTGGTATACAAGCACGGGCGAGATAAAAGCGACCCTTACTACTGGACTGACGGGTGGGGTTGAGGCACTCGCATTCAGTCCGGACGGCATCACCCTCGCAAGTGGAGGTGGTGGAAACGACAAGATACAACTGAGGGATGCACGGACAGGACAACTCAAAGGCAGCCTCACCACTGGACATACAGGTGGAGTTGAAACTTTAGCATTCAGTCCGGACGGAACAATACTTGCAAGTGGGGACCACAGTTGGAATGACGATACGATGCAACTGTGGTATACAAGCACGCGAGAGTTAAAAGCGACCCTCACACGTCATACGAGCGGGTTTGGAACGCTCGCATTCAGTCCGGACGGCACCACCCTCGCAAGTAGCAGTGGGGGCGAAATATGGTTGTGGGATGTTGCCACGGGACAATTCAAAGCACCTTTCGCAGCGCATAAGGGTAGCAGTTTAGATATATTGTTCAGTCCGGATGGCACCACACTCGCAACTGGAAGCGGGAAGGTAGTGATGTTATGGGAGGTTGCTACCTGGCAACCTAAAACCATCCTCAAGGGACATACGGACACCATTAGGACGATAGCGTTCAGTCCGGATGGTCGGACACTGGCGAGTGGGAGTTCAGACCACACAGTACGGCTATGGGACGTTACCACAGGACAATTCAAAACCGCCCTTATCGGGCATACGTACGGCATCAACAGTGTAGCGTTCAGTCCAGATGGTAACACGCTTGCCACTGCAAATGGACACTGGGACAGGACGTTGCGTCTCTGGGATGTCCACACAGGGCAACAGTACGCCACTTTTAGGTGGGGAATATCGACTATCACGAGTGTAGCATTTAGCCCAAATGGCTCGATTCTCGCGGCTGGGAGTACAGACAATACAATCCGGCTGTGGAATCCGGTCACAGGACAGCTTAAAGCCATGCTTACCGGGCATAGAGCTTTTATCAGAGATATAGTGTTCAGTCCGGACGGCACCATGGTGGCAAGTGGAAGTCAGGACAAAACGGTGGGACTGTGGGACGTTGCCACCGGGCAACTCAAAGCGACGCTTGCAGAACACACATACGATGTCTATAGTATCGCGTTCAGTCCGGATGGGCGGACACTCGCAAGCGGCGGCGGGGATAATATGGTACGCCTGTGGGACATCGCTACTGGTCGGCTTCAAGCCACCCTTATAGGGCATACGGTCGGTGTCCGTAGTGTAGTGTTCAATCCGGCTGGCACCATCCTCGCAAGTGGGAGTGCGGATGGCACAGTGCTCGTGTGGGAATTCACCCCTAGAACGAAACCCGGAGATATCAACCGCGATGGGGTGGTGAACATTTTGGATGTAACCTTCGTTGGATCAAACTTGGGACAAACAGGGCAGAATGATGCCGATGTCAACGGAGATGGCGTTGTTGATATTCTGGATCTCGTCAAGGTTGCTGCCGCGTTCAGCGACACGATGATTCCCACCGCACCAATCGCATTCCTGCTCCTTGCACGCGGGGAGAGAGGCGGTTCGTCAAATCTCAACCGAGAGGTAGTTCAGGAGTGGATCGATATGGCTCACACCGCAGATGACGGTTCCCTTGTCTATCGGCGCGGCATTGCCGTACTTGAACAACTTTTGGCAGCATTGCCACCGCGAGAGACAGCACTTTTGCCAAACTATCCCAATCCGTTCAATCCAGAGACGTGGATTCCGTATCGCCTCGCCCATGCCGCTGACGTAACCCTCACCATCTATGATACAAAGGGAGTGCCGGTACGTCGATTGGATTTGGGGCATCAGTCTGCGGGGTATTACACGGATCGGGTAAAGGCAGCCTATTGGGATGGTCGTAACGAGGGCGGAGAATCGGTCGCAAGCGGGGTTTACTTTTATAGCCTGTCAGCAGGGGATTACTCCGCAACGCGCAAGATGCTTATTGTGAAGTAGAATTGGCACCCGTAACCAATAAAGGGGGATATAGCCGATGAAAACAGTGCAATTTTCCATACTCACGCTTTTCTTTTTAGAAACACTTGCGTTCTTGCCAAATATCTACGCCCAAGACTACACCAAATGGAGTTTACCTGAAGGTGCAAAAGCACGTTTGGGCAAAGGGAACCTAACCGGGAGGATAGCGTATTCGTCGGAAGGCGATCTCCTGGCGGTTGCCAGCTCTATCGGAATTTGGATACACGATGCCGATACTGGCGCAACACTTGATCTCCTTACAGCACCTTCCCCAGTCTCAAATATAGTATTCAGCCCGGAGGGTAACACGATCGCAAGTGGAAGTTGGGACGACAACATGGTGCGCCTGTGGGACGTTACCACAGGACAACTTATGGCGACCCTTACGGGCCATACGTACGGTACTTATAGTGTTGCATTCAGTCCGGATGGTGCTATGCTCACAAGTGGCGGCGGGGACCTCGCGGTCCGACTGTGGGACGTTGCCACGAAACAACTCAAAACCACCTTCATAGGACATTCGGGTCACATCAATAGTGTTACGTTTAGTCCGGATGGCAGTATACTAGCGGGGGGAGCTGACGACAAAGTGTGGCTGTGGGATGTTACTACAGGACAGTCTGTAGCTATCCTAGAACATAAGGATGGAACCGGAAATATAGCGTTCAGTCCCGATGGCACGACGTT
>VXMB01000010.1:4374-6489 GCA_009841265.1 Gemmatimonadota bacterium
AATATAGCGTTCAGTCCCGATGGCACGACGTTGGCAACCGGGGGAAGTTCACGAGACAGCACGGTGCGATTATGGGATGTTGACACAGGACAGCTTATAGTCACCCTCGGCGGGCATGCGGACTATATCAACAGTGTGGCATTCAGTCCGGATGGGGCGACGTTGGCAAGCGCGAGTTTGGATAACACAGTGTGGCTGCGGGATACTGCCACCTGGCAACCAAGAATCATCCTCAGAGAGTATACTTCCAATATCAACAGTATAGCGTTCAGTTCCGATGGCACGACGTTGGCAACCGGAGGAGGTTGGCTAGACGGCAGGGTGCGACTATGGGACATAAAGACTGGACAACGCAAAGCTGTCTTCGCAGGGCATGCGAACGGTATACGTGCCATAGCGTTCCATCCGGATAGTAGCACCATAGCAACGGTAGGTGACGACGACACAGATGAAGGTAGGATACGACTGTGGAACACAGATACAGGACAACTCAAAACCACTATTACGGCACACACGAGTGCTATTTTAAGTACCGCATTCAGTCCAGATGGCACCACGCTTGCTACTGCTGGAGGTTGGCCAGGCAACTCCAGTAGCAGTCGTAAGCAAGATGTCGCAATACGGTTATGGGAGCCAGATACAGGTCGTCTCAAAGCAACCCTCATGGGGGCCACGCACGGCGTGAGAGCGATTGCATTCAGCCCGGATGGCACCATACTCGCAGCTGGGATTCGGGACAGTAATATACAATTGTGGGATGTCGCCGAAAGGAAACTTGTAGCAACTCTCAGGAGCAGTACGCACCCTGTCAACAGTGTCGCATTCAGTCCGGATGGAAAAACACTCGCCAGCGGAAGTGGGCACGGAGCTTGGCGTACGGCTGGCATAGTACAACTGTGGGATATTCCCACAAGGGAACTCATAGCAACTCTCAGGGGAGATGGGGGTCCTATCAACAGCATCGCATTTAGTCCAAATGACAACATAATCGCAAGTGGGAGTGGAGATTGGCGTACCGGGGGCACTGTACAACTGTGGGATGTTGCTGCAAGGGAACTCACAGCCACCTTCACGGGGCATACAGCCGAGGTTACTAGCGTGGCGTTTAGTCCGGCTGGCTACACGCTAGCGAGCGGAAGTGAGGATGGCACAGTGCTCCTATGGAACGTCGCACCACTAACGGATACATCACCGCAGATGTCCATCTATGATGTCAACCAAGACGGTATTGTAAACCTTGTCGATTTGGCAACGGTCGGAACACTGTTTGGACAAACAGGAAAAGAGCTATCGGGAGATGTCAACGGCGATGGCATGGTTAACATCCTTGATCTAGTTGCTGTCAGTGCCCACCTTGATGAGACAACAACTGCCGCAGCACCTATAGGTCGCAGAGGACACCACATGATACCGATCGGTGTTCGCATCACTCCTAAAACAGTTCAGAACTGGATTGCCCTAGCGCAAACGGCAGATGACGGTTCGCTCACCTTTCAGCGCGGTCGCTCCAATCTCGATGCGCTATTAGCTATACTCATTCCTGCCGAGACCACACTGCTCCCAAACTTCCCCAATCCATTCAATCCCGAAACATGGATACCATTTCACCTCGCCCACGCCGCTGACGTAACGCTTACGATTTACGATACAAAAGGTACGCCCGTGCGTCGGTTAGATTTGGGACATCATTCCGCGGGGTATTACACAGATCAGGCAAAGGCAGCCTATTGGGACGGTCGTAACGACAGCGGAGAATCCGTCGCTAGCGGAGTCTATTTCTATCAACTCCGCACAGGGTATTATACTGCGTTACGGCGGATGGTCATCCTCAAGTAACCTCTCCTCCCCAACGCCTTTCCTTCTCACCAAATATGCCTCAAGTCAACAGAACCTGTAGCTCGAGATTCATATCTCGACATCGAAATGTCTATTTGTGGTTAGCTTGAGCATATCTCTCTTGGTTCATGTTAAGAATTAGTGCAACAGAAACCGTAGGCGGGGCATCTTGCCCCGCTGTTTATAGTAGCGCAGTTGATTGCGCGTTCTTATGCTAGCTGTCGATAGCATCTTTTATCCGTGTAATCCGTTAATCCGTGTCTATCCGTGATTCAGACA
>VXMB01000011.1 GCA_009841265.1 Gemmatimonadota bacterium
ATCTACAATTATGCGGCCGGACGTGGGGCGATAGAGGCCCATCAGGAGTTTGACGAGCGTGGTTTTGCCTGCGCCGTTTTCGCCAACGAGCGCGATGCGTTCGCCGGGCTGGAGTTCTAGGTTGAGGTCGGAGAGCGCTGGCCGCTCGGCTCCGGGATAGGTGAAGGAGAGATTCTCCAAGACGATGGGTGCGGCCAGCGGTTGATCCAGTTTCCGGCCACCCTTTAGGTCAAGGCGTGGGTTGTCCATCAGCACGAAATAGTCCTCCAGGTAGCGAAGAGAGTTGTAGAGCATAGACCCCTCCCAAATCAGCCCGAAGAATGTGATTTGGAACGTCTCGATAGCGGCGAATAGGGCTGCCGCCGCACCAACGCTGATGTGACCGTTGACGAGGAGGCCGACGCTCAGGCCGAGGGCTGCAACGTGCGTCAGGCCGTTCATGCAGTCCGATAAAACCGTGAGCCGCGCCTCACGCGCCGCAAGCTGCAGTCGTTCTCGATGGAGACGGCGACGGAGTAGCCCGGCTTGATCGAGCAGCCACTTCCCCAGGCTGAAGAGCCGAATCTCTGCCGCTGAATGCCGGCCGGTCAGCAGGTCGATATAGACGCCAAAGCGGCGTTCGTCCGGGGCTTGCGCACGGTCCATCAGGTATCTTTGGCGATGAATGGCCTCGCGTATCAGCGCACCTGGCGTTGTTCCGAGAGCCAGCAAGAGCGGCAGCCCCCAGTGGAATTGCCCCAGGTAGATAAGGAGCGATGCCATTGTCACTATGTCTGAAAGGCCTCTTGTGAGGAAACTGGTCGTGGCTCCCAACCGTCCCACCGTTCTGCGCCGCACCAGGTGCAACAGGTCGTAGTGCTTGTCATGCTCGAACCACTCCAGCGGCATCGACTGCGCCTGCTGCAGGCAGCGCTCCTCTAGGTAGTTGCCTAAGACCTCCTGATGACGGCGGTCGACGACTTCCCTGACGTGCACTACCGCAGCGTGCAGGATTGCAAGCAGGGCGAGAGCGAGGCCCCACGCAAGACCGTCTGCTACAGGGGCACTTCCCGCAACTATCAGTTCCGCCGTTTCGATGAGCCGGCGCAAGACGTGCACTTCGGCCAAAGGAAACAGACCCATGCCTGCACTAATGGCGAAAAGGAGAATAGTTCCTCTGGCGTCGGCTGCGAGCAGGAGGCTCAGCGTAGGCGGCACGTACTTGAGGCGCTGCCAAGAACCTGTGGCGGTGTTGGGTACTGAGCTCATGATTCGTCCTCCGCATTGAGCGGCGCGGCATACCAACGCGCCTGGAGGCCGTACATGTGCGCGTAAACGCCGTCCTGGTGCAGCAGAGCCTCGTGGTTGCCTTCTTCGACAATGCGACCGTGTGCCAGAACGACGATCCGGTCTCCCAGGCGGGCCGCGCCCAGCCGGTGCGAGACCAAAACTGCGGTGCGCCCGGCGGCTACCTGGGTGAACTGCCGGTAGAATTCCACCTCGGCCCGCGGGTCCAAGGCGGCGGTAGGCTCATCGAGAGCGACGATTTGGGCATCGCGCAGATACGCCCGCGCCAGGGCCAGCCGCTGCCACTGGCCGGAAGAGAGCTCTGTCCCACCCGGCCACTCTTTGCCGAGAGGCGTTGCGTAGCCTGCAGGCAGAGCGGCGACGAAACCGTCTGCCCCGCTCTGCGCCGCAGCCGCGGCGATGCGGGGATGGGTCTCGAGTGCGGCTTGCGGAGATGCAGCCAGCAAGGCCGTGTCGCCGAAGGCGATGTTCTGAAACACCGTCGTGGGATAGCGGACGAAGTCTTGGAACACCGCGGTTGCCTCCCGCCGCCACGCCTCAGGGTCGAGCGTAGACAGGTCCCTACCGTCTACAAGGATAGACCCTTGAGAAGGCCGGTAGAGGCCAAGGAGCAAGCGCACGAGCGTCGTCTTGCCCGCGCCGTTCTCGCCCACGAGGGCGACGCGCTCGCCGGGCCGAATCTTCAGGTTTATGTTGGAGAGCGCCGGTCGATCCGCGCCAGGATACGTGAAGCTGACGTCGCGAAACTGAATCCCCTCGCGCAGGGGCCGCTGTATCCGAAGCCCGTTCTCCGGCGAATCCGGCAATTCCGATTCAAGGGCGAGGAAGTCGCGCAGATACTCGGAGTATTGCAGCTCCTCATAGACATTTCGCAAGCCCCAGGCGACGTTATCGGCGAGGTCGCGGAACCGGGTGAGGCCGTACAGCAGTGCGACCAAGCTGCCCAAAGTGATGTTGCCGACCAAGGCGATTAGCAGGGCGAATACAATGACGAACGCTACCGCTTCTTGCACGGCGACACTGCTCAGCCCCGGCAGCGCCACCCTGCGTTGGGCAGAGACGATTTCCTTAAGAAATCGTTCGAAAGCCTCATGGCGGCGGCGGAGGAGGAAATCGGAGAGAGCGGACAGCCGGATCTCAGGGATAGCCTCCCGGCTGGTAAGCAGCCGCGACCAGTATTGCTTCTCCCGCCGGCGGGGTGAGTTTTGGTATTCGACTTCTAGTAGATTGTGTTCGGTATGGGATTGCACAATGCCCCGCAGGCCCATCACGGTTACCAGCGCAACTCCGATCAGCCAGTGGGCCCGGAAAAACAACACCATCAGCCCGGCTGCGCCGACTAGTGACGTCACAAGCCACGAGACATTCTCCAGGAAGTCGCTGAGGATGCTCCCGCCTTCCTTGCCAGTCACCTCCAGCTTGGTGTAATACTCCTCCCGCTCGAAGACGCTCAGCGGCAGCGCGACGGCTTTCGCGCACACCATGTGCTGCACGGCAGCGCCAAGGCGCAAGCCTGTCAACTGACTGAGATAGTCGCTCAGTGCGCCGTCCAGGCTGCGGATGGTAAAGGCAACGAGAAGGATCAAGAGCCAAGGGACGATGGAGGACCAAACGTCATTAGGATTGGCCGGGGAGCGCTGGAGTTCATCGATGAATTCAATGCCGGTGGTGGGGTCGGGTACAGAGCGCCGAACGTCATCGATAAGGCCGCTGATGGCGAAGACGATGAGCGGCGTGGTAGCCCCGGAGGCAAAGCTCTGGAGCGTAATGAGCGTGGCGGCCACCGGGACTTCCTTGAAGAGAAGCCCCAGGATGT
>VXMB01000012.1 GCA_009841265.1 Gemmatimonadota bacterium
TAGGCGTCAACGTCATGACGATCTCCACCACTTCAAACAATGAAGAACCCGACGTAGTTTCATCTACCTCAACTTCCCCATCTTCACTCGTTGCGACCAACTCAACTTCACCGCCGCTACACCCCAACACAAGCGATACGACGACAGCTAATGCCAAAGTCACGCCAGTCAGGCGAATGTGGTTGAAACGAGGCACGATGCTGCTTGTTGCTGGGATTGAAGACGAGTTGGCGATGCCAAGTTTACTTCGAAATGTTCAGATATTGATAATATCTAAGGTCGCTCGATCTCCCCAAATAGACGCGATTATCCTCGGCGACCTAGCGTCCCATACCATTTTCGGTGGACTATAAACCATGGATGGGATCAAATATTTGGGAATTATATCGCAAACTAACAAAACCGCTTTGAACTAGCGGAGTTTGCCATCTTTGTAGTCTTTCCAGTACTGCCAATCTTCATCGCGTTTCGGGCGTGTGGTAAGCACAGCACGGGCTACGTTTTCGGGCGTGTCGGGTATCGGTTCGGGCATAGGCAGCGGAGGGCGTCCGACTGGTTTCTTGCGTCTGCGTCTCTGAGTCAATTCGATTCTCCAATCTAGGGCGCGCCGCAACTGTCAAGCGCGGCCCTTGCTTCGTCTCTGTCGAAATCTGCGTTGAATCCCCCTTCATCTTCGTAGTGAGACATCATCTTGCCCAAGTGGGCGTAAGTGCTTCGTTCATCGTACCAGCGCGCCAACTGCGCGCACTCGAATATGACCTCTTTAGCCATGATGAACGAAGGCGAGTCGTCGGATGCTGAAGGCGCGGCTACTACGACTGGCACGATCGGCGTAACCGTAGCCGCTAAAACATCGACGTTCGGGCTAGACATGAAATCGACTAGAGTCACCATCGCAACCGCGGTGCGTTCCGCACGTCTGCCCTCTATCAAGTCGGCGAGCGCGTCGTCGTCTGGATGATTGGCGATCATCTTCGATTCGTGAAAGTCCGTTGCCTCCAACAACTCTTTGTGAGCCATGAAAGTCTCGCGCAGGTTGTCGTCGTCTTTGAGAAATTGGATGGTCATATGGTCGTACGAGTCGAGTCGATACGCTAGTCTCATCGCCGTCAGGCTGTCAGTTTCGCCGCTGTCTCCATTCGGCATAAGCCACAACACCCACGCCGCCAATCCCGCCGCTATCAGTCCGACAACCAAGAACTCGGTGCGCCCCCATTTCAACGGTGATACCCCCTCGCGGCAATGAACAGATCGCTTGCTACATCAACCTTCGTTCAGGCTTGCGCGCAGAGGGGGCGCGACGCGCTCCATTCATGCGACACGCGCAACGCCTGAAACATGAAGATTGATGTAGCAGTTCAAACACTAACACAGATTGATACCCACACGTTACACCGTTAGACGCGTCGGCTTGCGCGGCGATTGATGGTAGACTCGCGACTCGTTGGCAGTTAGCCAACAACGCAGAACGCACCAGCGGCTAACTGGTGCGTCCCAAAGTAAAGAAGGTTACCTTCATGCACGACTCTACACGTATCCAACGCGAAACGCAAGTACACGGAATCGGACAGGTTTCGCCCTTTGAGCGTAGTCACAACCAGATGGTGAAGCGAGTCTTGGATGCTAAACGCGAAGCCGCTTTAATCGCCCCATACGTCGAAGCGGAGCGAAACAGACGATCAAAACTGCTTGAGGAGTCTTGGTTGTCGATTGGACGCGTCGCCTATCAAGTCGGCGTACCGCAGACGTTTGCCGTCCATGCCGCGAACCATCGCCGACATTTGATCCTCAGTGTCTAGCGGACGCTGGTTGTGCCGTCCCGCGAACTCGTTGACGTACGCCTGCAAGTGCTTCGCGCTGAAGTGGTGGTACGTGCCGTTGTAGCCGCGTTTCAGCGTAGCCCAGAACGACTCCATGCCGTTCGTGTGGGCTTGACCGCGAACGAACTCTTTGACGCTGTGCTTGACCGATTCATGCTTGCGGTTCATTCCGACGTACGCGCTTGCTTCGTCCGTGTAGACCGTCGTATCGTCCGACGTGCTGGAGTTGACGAATCCCTGCAACGTGCGTTTGTCGGTCGCGGCTATCGCTTCGGCTTTGACGTTGCCGGTTTCACGTTGCCTAGCGCCGACGACTGGAGTCTTGCCTACAGTCCCGCGTCCCGCGTTCAATTTCTTGGAGTTGTGCTTGTTGCGCTCACGCCCTCCGATGTAGGTTTCGTCAACCTCTACGGTACCGTCGAACACGTCGGTTTTGTCAGACCATGATTCACGTATGCGGTGAATCATGTGCCACGCGGCTTTCTGGGTTATGTCCAAGTCTCGATGCAGTTTCATGCTTGACACGCCCTTGAGATTGGTGGTCAGCAAGTACATGGCGATAGCCCACTTCTGATAGCCGATTTTGGAGCCATGCATAACCGAGTTCGACTTGACGCTGAAATGCTTTTTGCAGTCTAGGCAACGGTACGGCATCTGAGGATGACTCGGTTTGATTGAGACGTGATCGCCGTCGCACCAAGCGCAACGGACGCTATCGCCCCATCGCTGTTTGACGAACCATTGTTCCGCTACCGCGTCGTTTGGGAACATGCGGAACAACTTAGGCATCGAGATGCCTTTGCGGTAGTGCTTGCCGGGTGCGTTTCGTGTTGCCATATCGCCTTATCCAGTTTGAATATAAGACTAAGACTAACATTAGTGCGTGTCTGAGTCAAGCGGTTTTGTTAGTTTGCGATATAATTCCC
>VXMB01000013.1 GCA_009841265.1 Gemmatimonadota bacterium
GGGGGCCCGCGGCCCCGAGGCGGTCCTGGCCGCGGATCGCCAGCGGCTGCGCGCCGCAGTGCCGGAGCCTTGGCAAACTTCGGCTCCAGAAATTGCTGTTCCGGAAGGTTTCGCACCGACACGCGAGCTGATGCAGCTCGCCGGCGACGTGGTGCGCGGCGAGCTGCCGCGAGGCGCCGCACCCCTCTCGCTGTCGCAGTGGGTGCGCCGGCGCGGCGGGGTGGCGCGTGACGATCCGCTCGCCGGCAATTTGCGCGCCGCCGGCCTGAACAACCTGGCGCTGCGCGGCGGACTGCCGGCCGACGCCCTGCGCTCCGGCGCCGTCGAAGAGGGCTACCTGCGCGAGGGGGGCACCGCGGAGGAATTCATCGCCGCGGTCCAGGACGATGCGGCTGCGCCCGGATTGATCCTCTCGGACGGTGCCGACAACAGCCGGGCGCTCGCACTCGAGGAGGTCGGCGAAGGCTTCGCGCGAGCCGGGCTCGATGTCTCCCGGATGACCCCGCGCCAGGTCGCCTGGCTGCTGTCGGGAGAGGGTGGAGCCGACGAGGTCGCCGGCGCCGCGCCGCCGCTCGAGCCGGGTGACCCGGGCATCACGCCCGAGCAGTATGCCGAACGTCAGGCCATGATTGAGGCCGACGAGATCGCCGATGCCGGCGCCAGCGCCGAGATGGACGCTTGGATTGCGCAGTATCCGGAGGTCGGGGAGGCGGCGCTGTTTCGGGGCGACGACCCCGGTGCGGATCCTGCCGGTGCGCCGGCGCGCAGCGAGGCGGCCCGCCTCGAGGCCGAGGCCGATGCCCAGCTCTCGATTCTGGATCTGACCGAAGAGGAGCAGGCGCAGCTGGCCTCGCTAAACGAGGCCTTCGACGCGGCCGAGGAGTTTGCCGCCGGCGTCGAGGCGCTGGCGATGTGCCGAATCGGATAGCAGTGGTGCCGTATCGGCACCAACACGTGGCGCGGCCGAGTGAGATCTCCCGCTGATTGGAGCCGGCTCGGCACTAATCGGAGGGAGCGATGAGCAGAACCGAGCAATGCATCGATGCCGTCAGGCGCGCGGTGAAGCGCGATCTGTCGCTCGGCGACGTCGAGGCGATCGCCCAGGCGCTTGACGAGCGCACCCGCTCGAAGACGGCGGCCGGGCTCGATGCGGCGACGGCCGAGACCCGGGCAGCGCAGGAGCTGGCCGAGGACCTGCGCGAAGGCGCGCGGATCGAGCGGCGCAACGCCAAGTTGAATATCGCGACCCGGGCGCGGTTTCGCCGTCACGTCGCCGGCGCCGTCAGCGAGGGGGCGGATCCGTCGGACGCGCTGACCGCGTGGAATGTCGGGCTGAACAGACGCTTCTCAGGGAACAGGCTCTCGGTCGACGCGCGCCAGAACGCGTGGCGCGCCAAGTTCGTTGGCGGCCTGGTGCACGATCTGAACGCGGCAGACCCGGCCTATCTGAAGATCCTGTCGACCCATGCGCTCGACCGCGAGATTGCCCGGGAGATGTGGGAGCTGGGCAGGCCGCCCGGCGTGGGCAGGAAGCACGTGACCGGGTCGAGCGAGGCCTACGTGATCGCTCAGGTTCTGCACAAGTACAGCCAGGCCTCGCGCGCGGCCCAGAACGCCCGCGGGGCGTGGATCCGGAATTTGCCGGGCTACATCTTCCGCCAGTCGCACGACGAGTACCGTATGCGAAAAATGGGTTTCCAGGCCTGGCGCGATTTTATCATGCCCAAGCTCGACCTCGACCGCCTGGCGCCGCACGGCAACGTCAACGAGGTTCTCGAGGGCGCGTGGACCACCATCATCTCCGGCGGCCACCTGGCGCACCTGGTCGACGAGGTCGACGGTGCCGAGATAGCCGCCGGGTTTACCGGGGCGGCGAACCTCGCGAAGCGGGTGAGCGAGCAGCGCCGGACGCTGCCTTTCGCCACGGCCGACGACTTCATAGACTACCACGCCCGTTTCGGCCGGGGGTCGCTTTTCGAGGGTGTGCTGCATGGTCTCGAGCAGGCTTCGCAGACCATCGGGCTGCTAGAGGGATGGGGCACCAACCCGCGCGCGATGTTCGAGGCCGAGCGCGCCGGCCTGGTGGCGGCGGCCGAGGGCAACCCGAAGCTGCTCGCGCGCCTGCGCTCGAGGCAGCACGACTACCAGTTTGCCGAGATCACAGGCGAGACGCGGATCCCGGGGAACCTGCTGCTGGCCCGCGTCGGCAGCACGGTGCGTGCGGTGCAGTCGATGGCCAAGCTCGGCGGCGCTGTAATCTCGAGCGTGTCTGACCTGGCGATGGTGGGCGCGGAGGCACGCGGGCGCGGCGGCTCGCTGCGCGCCGGCTACGCCCAGGGCGTGCGCAGCATCGGCGCCGGGCGGACCACGGGCGAGCGTCGTCAGGTCGCGAACGCGATCGGTGTGGGGATGGACGGAATCATCGGCTCGATTGCCGCGCGCTTTGCCGGCAACGAGGATTTGCCCGGTGCTCTGCACAAGGTGCAGAGGCTGTTTTTCCGTTTGAACATGCTGGCGTGGTGGACGGACGCGCAGAAGACGGGCGTCGGGCTGGCGATTGCCAACGACTTGGCGAAATTCCGGAACCGCCCGTTTGGTGACCTCGCCGAGCACCTGCGCGGGGCGCTGTCCGGATACGGGATCGGTGAGCGCGAGTGGCGCCTGATGGGCCAAATGCCGGTCTACGCCGCCGACGGGCGCAACTACCTCGATCCGTCAGGTGTGCGCGCGGTGCCGGCGGAAGCGATCAAGGACTACATGATCGCTTCCGGGCTCGTCGAGCGCCGTCGCCTGGGCGGTGCGGCGGCCTCGGGGGCGCAAGCGGACCTTGAGCGGATCAGCACCACCCGGGCACGAATCGAGCCCGGACAGGTGAATCGGGTGCGCGAGGACCTCGAGCAGGCGCTGCGCGCCTATCTGGTCGACCGCACGGAGACGGCGGTGCCGACTCCCACGGCTCGTGAGCGGTCGATCCTGACCCAGGGCACGCAGCCGGGCACCCCGCTTGGTGAGGCGCTCCGCTTCATCACCCAGTTCAAGCAGTTTCCGACGACGGTACTGACCAGGCCGGTCGGCGAGCTCGCCTACGGGCGTGGCGACTACGGCGGGCTGGCAGCACTGATTGTCACCGGAACGGTGCTCGGCTACGTGGCGATGGCCGCAAAGGAGGTGGCGAAGGGGCGCGAGCCGCCGGATCCGACGCGCTGGGAGGTGTGGCCGGCCGCGATGCTGCAGGGCGGGGCGCTCGGGATCTTCGGGGATTTTTTGCTTGGACAGA
>VXMB01000014.1:600000-763332 GCA_009841265.1 Gemmatimonadota bacterium
ATCCCGGGGCAGCAGTGCGGGACCTGCTATTTCTGCGCGGTGGTCCGGGAGCCCGGGCTCTGTCCGAATGTGCTGGCCTACGGATTCCGGCCCTACGCCGACGTCAAGCCCCACTTCCAGGGCGGGTACGCCGAGTACGTGCTGCTGAACATCCCCCGCAGCAAGTTCCTCAAGGTCCAGAGTCCGCCCGAGGTCGCGGTACTGCTCGAACCCTTCACCGTCGGCCTGCACTTCGCCGAAAAGGCCCAGATGAAACTCGGCTCCACCGCGGTCATCCAGGGCGCCGGCGCCATCGGATTGTTCAGCCTGGCCGCGGCCATCGAGGCCGGCGCGCACCGCACCATCGTGGTCGGGGCGCCCGCGTCGCGCCTGGAACTGGCGAAAGCCTTCGGCGCCGACGTGACCATCAACATCGAGGAAGTGCCGGACGCGCAGGATCGCATCGAAGCGGTCAAGGCGGAGACGCCGGGCGGTTACGGCGCCGACGTGGTCTTCGAGTGCACGGGCGTGCCGCCGGCCATCCCGGAGGGCGTGGAAATGCTGCGGCGGGGCGGGACCTACGTAGAAGGCGGTCATTTCACCGACGCCGGCGACGTTTCCATGAACCCCTTCAACCACTTCGTGTTCCGCCACATCACCCTCGTCGGGGTCTGGGCCAGCACCATCACGCATTTCGTGCGCGGCTTGCCCATCCTCGAATCGGGCCGCTATCCCTTCGAGGAAATGGTCTCCCACACCCTGCCGCTGAGCCGGGTCGGCGAGGCCATCGACGCGCTGTCGACCAATTACCGGCTCGACGGCGAAGAGGTCCGCAAGATCGCCATTTCGGGTGAAGTGGCCGGATAAAGGCTAAGCGTAGATAAAGGCGTAGCGTAAAGGAGCCCGCATTGAAGTTCAAACTGGGATTCAGCGGACTGCGGTGGCAGACCCCGGACCTGGATGAAATCCTCGGGCAGCTCAGGGAAACCGGCTGGGACGGTTGGGAGATCCGGCAGTCGCTGGACTGGCTGGGGTCGGCCAAACGGGTGAAGACCATTTCGGATCGTGCGGGCGTTCAGGTCGCCGTGGTCACCGGAACCGGCATTACGATCGACGGCAATCACGAGATGAAGGAGCGGAACAAGCGCCGCATAGACTTCGCTGCCGACGTGGAGGCGGACACCTTCATGTTCATGGGTGCCAACCGGCCCTACGGCCGCTCCTCTACCCCGGACGACATCAGGGACCTGGCGGATCTGTCGGATGAATTCGCCGACTACGCATCGCAGTACGACCTGGACGTGTGCTACCACATCCACACGAGCACCACGGTCGATTCCCGCGAGGAATGGGAACTGCTCATGCGCCTGATGAAGCGGGCGCAGCTCTGCATCGACGTCTCCCATTCGGCCTTCTGGCACTACGATCCCGCCCAGTCCATCCGGGACTTCAGGGATCGGCTGGTGTACGTGCACCTGCAGGATTACAAGGACTATCGCTTCGTCGAGCTCGGAGACGGTGGATTGCTCGACTTCGGCGCCACCATGAAGGCGCTGGAGGAGATCGGTTACGACCGGTGGGTGACCGTGTGTCCCAGCCAGTCGGACTTGCCCGATACAGAGAAGATGAAGCTGGAACGCGCCTATCTACGTAAACTGGGGTATTGACCGGCCCGGCGGCCGGCGGATTGTGCGCGGCCGTTCAACCCGCCGCGGCCAGGTCCCGTCGTGCCTCAACCGGCCCGGCGGCTGACACGGCGTCTGCCGCTGCGGACGAACTACTTCCCTCTGGACTTTTCCAACACAGCCAGCGCGATATCCCCGACACGCTCCGGAGTCTCGGCGATGACCCGGATCATGGGTTCCTTCCCCTCGTCCCCCAGATCGTAGACGATATCCGGCACGAACCCCTGCTCCTCGATGACCCGCGCCGTTCCCCATTCCAGCGACGAACCTTCCCGCCTTTTGGATTCGAGCGGCTCTTCGTGCCGGTCGAAGGAGGCGACCGAGAGTCCCAGTCCCCGGCAGGCGCCGAGGATCGATTCGTCGTACCGGATGTTCATCACGGACCGTTTGGCCGGGTCCTTCCGCATGGCGGTGAGGATGATCCGCGCCACGTGGGAGGACGCCCCGAACTCGGGGGGCGCCACGGAGCGGATGTCGCGGCGCACGCGGATGAGCCGGCCGGGGAAGGCGGCCACGTCGTCCGCCGACTGGGCGCCGGCCAGTCCCATGCCCAGGTTGCACTGTACTTCCGGGACGAGATCCCCCGCGTGGGCGCTTTCGAGACGCCGCGCCGCGGCCGACAACTGGTCCAGGACCGAGAGGCGTTCGGCGTCGCGGTAGAGTTCGTGAAAATGATGGACCGGCCCGTGCCCCCCGCCCAGGGGTTCCGCGTGGCGCAGCGCCCCGGTGAGGTAGGCCTTCGCTGACTCCACGGCTTCGGCTACTCCGGTCCCTTTGGCCAGTCCGGCGGCAATGGCGGACGCGAAGGTGCATCCCGTCCCGTGGGTGCTCCGGGTGTCGATACGTTCGGCCTCATAGGTCCGGAATTCCGCGCCGTCGAACAACACGTCCACGGCCGGACCCTCTAGGTGGCCGCCTTTGACGACCACGTGGCGCGGCCCCATCTCGTGAAGCTTCCGGGCAATGGCCTTCATCCCACCCACGTCCGACGCCTCGATGCCCGTCAACGCCTTGGCCTCGTCCAGGTTCGGCGTGACGACGGCGGCGAGGGGGACGAGCCGCTTGATCAGCGTGGAGACCGCCTCCGGTTCCAGCAGCGCGTCGCCGCTCTTGGCGATCATCACCGGGTCCACGACGAAGGGTATGTCGGCATATGCCCGCAGCGCGTCGGCCACGGAGGCGATGATCTCCGCGTTGGCGAGCATGCCGGTCTTGATGGCCCGGGCGCCGATATCCGAAAGGACGGATTCGATCTGCGCCGCCACCGCCTCGGGCGGCAGGTTGTGGACGGCCTGCACGCCGAGGGTGTTCTGGGCGGTCACGGACGTTACGGCCGACATGCCGTACACGCCGTGGGCCGAGAACGTCTTGAGGTCCGCCTGGATGCCGGCGCCGCCTCCGGAGTCGGAACCCGCGATGGTGAGTGCTACCGGGATCATGGGCGGTGATTCGGGTGGATGATCGTCAGGTCGTCTTGGATTGGTTTTCGTAGAACTTCTTGATCAGGCGGTCCAGGTACGCGCCGGGGTTCTCGATCGCTGCCTTGGTGATCTTCAGTTCCCGGGCCTGGATCAGCTTCAGGCCGTGGACGTAATCCTTGAACAGCTCCAGCCCCATTTCCTCGGTGGTCCTGCCCTGTTGCTCCGCCAAGTTCTCCAGCGCGGCGGCCGCGGCTTCGTCCAGTGTGAGCGTGATGTCGTGTTCCGCGTAATACACCTGCACCAGTTCGGCCGGTTCGGGCGGCGCTTCCACGAGGATCCGTTCGAGTTCGCTTTCCGGGTGTTCCACCACTTCGGCCGTCACGGCGAACTGCTTCACCGTGCTGGACGGGAGTTTCTTCTCGAACCGGATCAGGATCCGCTCCATCGCGCCGATGAGGCCGCGGGCGCCCGTGCCGGACCGGTGGGCCTGTTCGGCGATCAGGCGCAGCGACTTCTCGTCGAAGTCCACGTCGATGCCGTAGGCCTTGAAGTCCAGTTTCTTGGCGATGATGACCGGGCTGTTCGGGTTCCGGAGGATCTGGAACAGGTCGTCGACACTGAGCTTGTGCAGCACGGCGGTTACCGGCAGCCGTCCGATGAATTCCGACTCGAAGCCGTACTTAATCAGGTCCTCCGCGGTCACGTGCGGGAACCATTCGCCGTCGTCGGGCTTTTCCGCGCCTTCGCCCTGCTCGAAACCCATCGTCTGCACGCTCATGCGCTTCTTGATGATCTCTTCCAGGTTGGCGAAGGCCCCGCTGACGATGAACAGGATGTTTCGCGTGTTGATGCGTTTCCTTTCCACCTTGCCCGTCTTCTGGAACTGGAGGGCGTTCTCCATCTGGGACGTCAGGTCGTGGGGCGCCTGCAGGTCCACGTCCGTCTCCTCCATCAGCTTGAGGAGCGTGCGCTGCACCCCGGTCCGCGACACATCGGGTCCTACGATGTTGCCCGACGAGGCGATCTTGTCGATCTCGTCGATGTAGATGATGCCGTATTCCGCCAGCTTGATGTTGCCGTCGGCCTCGTGGACCAGCGAACGGACCAACTCGTCCACGTCCCCGCCCACGTAGCCCGTCTCGCTGAACCGCGTGGCGTCACCCTTGACGAAGGGCACGCCGATCCTGCTGGCGATGAGCTTGATGAGGTAGGTCTTCCCCACCCCGGTCGGGCCGATCAGGATGATGTTGTTCTTAATGTTGCCTACCGGTTCCTGCTCTTCCTGGAGCCGGATGCGGTTGAAGTGGGTGCAGATCTTCGTGGCCAGGATCTCCTTGGCCTCGTCCTGGCGGATGACGTACTCGTTCAGGTAGGCTTCCAGATCCTCCGGCTTCATGTCGAACCGGATCTCCGGCAGCGGCGCTTCCTCCGCGGGCGGATCCGCCGGGACGCCTTCCTTTTCCGGCTGGGCGAACTGGACCTGCGCGCCGTACTTGGTCGAGAAGAACTCCTTGAGGTCCTTCTGTATGTCACCCATGTCTGGGGTCTTGGCCATAAGGGATCGGTCCTTGTCGTGTGGCGTTGCCTAGCCATTATTTCAATACAGCCCGCAACGAAAAGTCCGGCGACGCATCGCGTAACCGTCCTCTCGGTAGGATGTTACGGCCACGTAATATACGAAATACCAGCTTGTCGGGCAATCGTAATTGTCATAAACAACGGTTACGAACAGGCAACCGCTCTTAATCATTCGCGTTCGCGTCCGGATCCCGCGCTTGCGTTTCTTCAGCAGGCCATTCGACTACGGACCTTCGTCGATCCACGCGACGACCTGGGACATATCCGCGGGAGTACGCTGGGTTCTGAGGCGGTCCAGCGCGTCCGCCGCGCGGTAGGCGGCTTCTATTTCATCGGTTTCAAACGCGTGGCCGGTATGGTGCAGATACAACTCGGCCGGAGTCGCGAGGGCGGCAGCCGCGGACAGCCCACCCAGGCGCCGCAGCACTGGTATGAACAACCTGTTTTCGTACGCCTCATCGCTGTCCGTCTCGAATCGGTCGGCGTCGATCACGGCGCGGTCGACGTGGGGCGAAAGACCGCAGGCCAGCAGGCACCACGGACCGGCCGCGCCGATGCCGACCAGGGTCACCGATGCAACGCTGCCGGTTCGCCGGAGCCAGGCGACGGCCGTAAGGATGTCCTGCACGCGGTTCGCGGTCGTGGTCCGGTTATAGGTCGAGAAGTAGGCGTGTTCCCCGGAGGCCGGCTCACGGTCCGCTGGCTCACCGTCCGCCAGGCCCGTGAGGAAGACGTCCGCCGACAGGACGAGCAGGCCCTTGCCCAGTAGTTGCTGAACAAGCGGACCGGGATCCCGCCCGTTATCCTGCGTCAGTGCCGACGCGCCATCGGGATGAACCACGAGGACGACGCCTCGAAGAGGGTCCGGCGGGCGGAATTCGGTGAAGGGAACCCGATCGCCGAAGCGCTGCCATCCCATGAACCCTGACTGGACCGTACATATGTCGGATCGGTGCATGCCCATGCGGGTCGCGACCAGGTCGCCGTCGGCCGCGCCGGGCGATCCGATGATCGATCGAAATCCGGCCGACATGACCTGCCGGAACCTGCGCAACGACCTGGCGTCGGAGGGCTTCATCTTATTGAGCTGCTTCCGCGCACGATCGATCCATACGTCCGTCAACCCCTCTTCGTCAACCCAGTCTTCGGGCCGGTTTTCGGCCGTAACCGCCAGCATCGATTCCGGTGATTCCGGTTCGACGGGCCGCTCCGAAATTCGATCGCGGCTTTCGCTGTTCAGCATCCACTGGCCGAACCAGGCGTATACGGCTTCCCTGCTGGCGGCACTGTAATTATGGCCCGCGTCGATCTGCACTTGTCCCAGGCATTCTTCCGCATCGTAGAGCGCATAGATCGCCCGGATGGCCGGGTACTCCAGCACGGGCGTATTGACCGTCCAGTCTCCCGTGGCGGACACCAGCAGCAGCGGCCGCGGCGCGGCCAGGGCGGCGATTTCCATGTTGTTCGTTTCGATGCGGAGATTGGGGCCGTTCTCGCAGATGCATCCGCCCTGCATGTGCGCCGACACCATGTTCACGGGCGCGGCAACCCGAACGCGGTCGTCCACGGCGGTGAGCATGAAGGTTTGCGTGCCGCCGCCCGAGGCCCCAGTGCAGGCGATGCGGCTGTTGTCCACGTCCGGCAGCGACTGCAGGAAATCGACTGAGCGCATGCCGTTCCAGAGCTGCAGCCCCATGAGGCTGAGCCCCCAGAGCTGCTTCCGGTCGTCGCCGTACGTCCGGTGGGCGAGTTGCGTGCTGTCGTTGTAGCCGGCCATGGACCACGCGAAGGCCACATAACCCTGGAGGGCTAAGTTGATGCACCGGGCGGGTATGGACCCATCGGGTTCGTGGTTCAGCCTGCCCTCCTTCCAGTGGCCATGGGGATTCAGGATGGCCGGGCGGAGATCGGCGGAACTGTCGGGGCGGGCGTCGCCGCCAGAGCCGTCGCCCCCGGCGGGCCGGTACAGGTTCCCGGTCACGTAGAATCCCGGCAAACTCTGGAACCGAACGTTTTCGATGCTGTACCCGTCCCGTTCGACCCGGTGGGTGATCTCCGCGTTCAGCGGGCTTCGGGCGGGGTTCGGCCAGAGTCCCAAGCTGACCAGGATATGCTCCCGGAGCGACCGGGCGCGCTTCTCCCAGGCTTCCTTCGTGGTAGGCGCGACGAACTCGCAGGGCAGGTTCAGGTGGCGTATCTCGGTCCTGCGGCGGTCGACGGGAGGCAGGGGATCATGACAGTACATGGAGAGCTCCGAAGGGTAGAACAGGCGGTGCGCCGCGTAGGTGCGGTGCGCAGGTGAGATGCAGTCCCACGAGAATCGCTCAGGATACGTTTCAGGGCCCGCCCGGCCGCTGGTACTCCGCGCCGGCGGGCGGAAGGAACTGGCGAAGATGACGGCCGCCCAGGGCAAATCCGGCCAGTCCCGGCATGCCGCGGTCCTCGTTCTCGACGCAGAGGACGTAGTCGTAACCCGACTCGACCAGCGCGCCGATGACGGTGCCCCAGTTCAGCTGGCCCCGGCCCGGCACGCGGTACTGCCACCACCAGTTGCCGATGATGCCCTGGCGGAACAGCATGGCGGGACTCACCTCGGCGTCCTTCACGTCCGCGTAGACCCACTTGCCCGCGAACATACGGATGGCGTCCTCGGCGGGCAGGATCATCATCCACAACCAGTGGGAGGGATCGCAGGAAAGGCCCAGGTGATCGGACGGCACCGCGTCGAGCACCCGCTCCCACATCTCCGGGTTGCAGGCGATGTTCCCCATGCGCACCGCGCCGTCCAGGGCGATGGTGACGCCGTGGTCTTCGGCCAGCTTTACGATGGGCGTAAAGCGCATCCGGAACCGTTCCACCAGTTCCGCGGACCGGTCGCCGGGGTTCCCGGGCGGTGAGGAAAACTGCCCGTAGAAATGCCAGCCCACGGGACTGCCCGCATGGGTGACGACCACGGGAACGCCCAGGGCCGAGGCCGTCAGGATGGCCTTGCGAAGCCGCTCTTCCGCCGCGTCCGCCTGCGCCACGTCGTCGTCCAGCAGGTTGTTGTGGGCCGACAGTGCGGCCAGGTAGACGCCATGAGACTTCAGGGTGTCGTTGACTTCGCCGGGTCCGTCGGCGAGGATGCGGTCCGGATCGACGGCCCCTCCTGTCGAAAGCCGCACCGCGTCGAACCCGTTCTCTTTCGCCCAGCCGGCGCATTCCGCCAGGGACCAGGCGTCCCCTCCCGCGCTCGTGAAAAAACTGAGGTCCATGGTCACCCGCCCGAGCGCTGCGCGTTAACCGCCAGTCTGTTCAGCCGGACGTACCAGGCGCCCGATTCCGGTTTGCGGTACTTGTCGCCGATTTCGTCGAGGGCTACGTCGTCCGATTCCAGGACCGCGTGCAGCGCCGCCCTCCAGTCCACGGCGCCCCGGTTCTTCCGGTAGCGGACGTTGAGCAGCCTGCCGCTGCGTCCCTCCTCCGGCGTGAGGTCCAGCAGCGCTTTGCGTGCCGCATCGAGATCGGCCCTGGCGGCCTCGAGCCGGTTCAGGCATTGCACGTAGTCGTGTTCGGCGCGCTCCCAGTCGTCCCTGAAATCCATGTCGATGTTCCTTTTAGGTGTTCCTTTTCGATGTTCCCTGAATACGTGTGCTGAAGTAGACAGATGGTTCGTCGCCGTCAGTCCAGACCACACCACACCCACCTAAGACGATGCGTACCGGTCCGTCGGCGTCTTGACCAGTTTAAACGAGGGGATGTACCCTTCATTTTCGATGTAGTAATGGGCGTGATCGTGGCATCCGGGCGGCTTCGTCCCGTCGAAGACACTGATCGTGAAGTCTTCGCTGTTCGTCCCGGCGCATCCGTGTTCGAAACCCGCGGGGATCATCCAGACGTCGCCCGCTTCCAGGACGAAATCCTCCTGGTTTCCGTCGTGATCGATCCAGAATCCCGTCCCGCTCCCTTTCAGGATCAGCCAGGTCTCGTCATGGTCGTGGAAGTGCTTCTCGCACGTGGGCAGGAGGAAGCCGCTCTTCATCAGGGCCTTGTGGTGGGCCATCGGAGTTCCTTTCGGATTTGCGTGACGTTGTGTTTGCGTACAAATTTCCGAAAGTCGCGTTTATCAGACTATCGAAAGTCGTGGGGATCCGACCGTCGAAAAACACGGCCGAAATTCGTATGACTTTACAAAAGTGTATTATAAGACCCCCTTAACGATACATCAAGGATCATTGGGAGGGTGTGATACCACTCCGTGCAATGGGCGGGGCTTTCCGTCGCACTAAATGTTCGAAATCCGTCAACTTCCCGAGGTTAATCATTTGCCTGAAGTCGTGCTTGTTGTAAGTTTGACAGTACCTGCGTTAAAGACGAGTCAGATTTGCGTTTTCGTTCGGTAATTCTGTACAATTTTCAAGTTCAATTTGAAATTTGTACAAAAACACGCTGCAAAACACCGCTTGCATCACCATAAGTTTCATACGGAAAGAGGCGCCCTTATGCCAGACTACCTGCCCCTCGACCTTTCCGCACTGTGCAACGCCGGACTCGACGTCCTGGAAGAAAAGCCCAACACGCCCATCGGCGATCAATTGTGCCGCGGCCTGCCCTTCCGGGTAAACGACGATCCCGCGAAGTGTTTCATCGCGTTCGACAAGGCCTCCGGCGGCGTGACCATTCCCGTCAACAGCCGGGCCACGGGTCTGATCCTCGCCCATCGCCTGCTGAAGTCCGACCTGATAGAAGGCGGTCCGCTGGGGATCCCCGTGGCGGAATACGTGTTCCGGCTGGCGGGCGGCAAGGAGGGCGGCAAGAAGAGTGGCGAGGAGATCCGCGTGCCCATCCGCGAGCGCTTTGAAATCGGCCATATCTCCCTGGGGGGCAAGCCTTTTATCGCCCTTCCGGATCGGGGCCAGGTGAAGATGCGGCGTTACGCGGGGGACAACTGGGGCGACTCGGGCAAGCGTCAGACGGAAGTCACGGGAGACTATTCCAGGGGATACTACCTCTGGGCCTGGCGGAACCCCCATCCCGACCGCGAGATCGAATCGCTGGAAGTCATCCCGGCCGGTCCGCCTTTCATCATCGCCGGACTGACGGTTTCGCAGGCCAACGAGCATCCCTTCGTCCGCCAGGGCAAACGAGAGGCGCGCCTTACGTTGACCGATCCCGAGGACGCCGAAAAGCCCTTCGACCTGCGTGTGGACGTGGACCGGGGCGTCGCCTCCTACGTCCATCCCCTGCCCGAGGCCTCGGCCGATGACTTCGTCGGCGACGATTTCGCCGGGTGGGGCGAGACGCAGAACCCGAAATCGAGCCCGGCCTACGTCGAAGTGGCAGCCATCCCGTCCGCGACGCTGTCGGTGAAGCAGGGCGAGGAAACCGTCGGTGAGGTTAAATGGGGCGACGTCGAGCAGAAAAAGGTGGTCGAGACGCCGCGCATGCGCGTTGAGCTCCTGGACCGGGGGCGGAACTGGGTAAACGTCAACGTCCTCGATGACGACACGGGAAGGCCGGTCCCCTGCCGCGTCCATTTCCGCTCGCCCGAAGGCATCCCCTACCAGCCCTACGGCCACCACAACCAGGTCAACTCCAACCTGGACACCTGGCACATCGACATCGGCGGGGACCTCCGGCTGGGTCAGATCACCTATGCCTACATCGACGGCAAGTGCCAGGGGTGGCTGCCCCGCGGCGAGGTCATCGTGGACGTGGCGCGGGGGTTCGAGTACGAGCCGCTGAGGACCCGGGTGAAGATCGAACCGGGCCAGCAGGAGCTGACCCTTCGCCTGAAGCGCTGGGTGAACATGAACGCGCAAGGCTGGTACAGCGGGGATTCGCACGTCCACTTCCTCTCGACGCAGGGCAGCCACACCGAATCCCAGGGGGAGGACTTGAACATCGTGAACCTGCTGCCCTCGCAGTGGGGCAATCTCTTCACGAACACAGAGGATTTCACGGGCCGGCCGAGCGTCTCGCAGGACGGGAACAACATCGTCTACGTGGGGCAGGAGAACCGTCAGCACTTCCTGGGCCACCTCATCCTCTGGGGCCTGAAGGAGCCGGTCATGCCCTGGTGCACGGACGGCCCGGGCGAGGCGGAACTGGGCGGCACGCTGGAGATCACCATGAGCGACTGGGCGGACCAGTGCCACGCGCAGGGCGGCTCGGTCATCATCCCCCATCTCCCCAACCCGAACGGAGAGCCCGCGGCGCTCATCGCCACGGGCCGCGTGGACGGTGTGGAAATGCTGCGCCACCAGCCCTTCAACCACATCGAGTACTACCGCTATCTCAACTGCGGGTACAAGTTGCCGCTCGTGGGCGGAACCGACAAGATGAGCAGCGACGTGCCCGTCGGGCTGTACCGGACCTACGCCTACATGCCCGAACAGGACTTCACCTACGATAACTGGTGCAACGCCGTCTCGCAGGGGCGCACCTTCCACAGCGGCGGACCCATCATCCATCTCTCCGTGGACGGGCACCAGGTGGGCGACACGGTGCAGGTGCCGGGTCCCGGCACGGTGGAGGTCGAGGCCTGGTCGGAGAGCATCTTCCCGATCCATACATTGGAAATCGTCCAGGGCGGACGCGTTGTGGCCTCCACGGAGGACCGCAACGGCACACGCCGCCTGGAGCTGAAGGCGCGCGTGAAGGTGGACGGACACACCTGGCTGGCCGCGCGATGCGCGGGGCCGGATTATAGCAGCGTGCCCCATCACGACGGTTGGGGACGGGGGATCTTCGCCCACACCTCGCCGATCTACGTCGCCTGCGGAGGCGAGTGGTGGATGTTCGACCGGGACGCCGCCCAGTACATGCTCACCCTCATCGACGGAGACCTGCAGTACATCCGCCGGACCGCGGCGCGGCACGAGCCCGGCACGGCCACGCATCATCACGGCGAGGAAGACCATCTCGCCTACCTGGAACGGCCCTTTGTCGAGGCGCGGGAGGCGATTCACCGCAGGATGCATCAACTGGGGATACCGCATTAGAGACCTGGGTGACGCCCGTCGCTCAATCATTGTGGATAAACAAGATGCAATCACAGGAGAGCAAGCCATGAGTTCAAACAACGAAGTACGGATCGGTTGTGTGCAGACGCCGGCCACGGCGACTTTCGACGAGGCCATCGTCGTCGCCAGCAGACTGGCGGGCGACGCGGTGGCGAAGGGCGCCGAACTGGTGTGCCTGCCGGAGTTCTGCGGCGGCCTGAGAACCGACAACGGCATGATCTGCCCACCCTCGGCGCCGGAGGCGGACCATCCCGTGGTTGCGGCCCTGCGGGACTTCACGCGGAACGCCGGTGTGTGGACGCTCATCGGCTCCGTGGCGGTGGACGGGCTGGACGGCCGGCTCATCAACCGCGGTTTCCTGGTGGACGACCAGGGAGAGATCCGCGCGCGCTACGACAAGATCCACCTGTTCGACGTGGACCTCTCCCGGGACGAGCAGTACCGCGAGTCGGACGTCGTATCCCCCGGCGAGACGGCCGTGGTGGCGGACACGCCCTGGGGCCGACTCGGCATGACCACCTGTTACGACCTGCGCTTTCCCCAGCTCTACCGCACGCTGGCGCAGGCCGGCGCCGAGATCCTCGCCGTGCCGGCGGCGTTCACGAAGACGACAGGACAGGCCCACTGGCACGTGCTGAACCGCGCCCGGGCCATCGAGAACGGCGCCGTGGTGGTAGCCCCCTGCGCCGCGGGTTCGATTCCGGGCGGCGGGGAGGTGTACGGCCATTCGCTCATCATCTCCCCGTGGGGCGAGGTCCTGGCCGACGGCGGCGAAGACGTGGGCGTCATCGTCGCAACGGTGGACCTGGGCAGCGTCTCCAGCGCGCGCGGCCGCGTGCCGAGTCTCCGCCACGACCGCCCGTTCAGCCTGCCCGCGAAGGCCAAGTCGGACCGGCGTTCGGTGGCGTGAGTCGTCGGCGGCGTGAGCCGTCGGTGGCGTGAGTCGTCGTTCGAAGGAACTCGTCCACGGGAGCGTTTCCAGGTGAAAGAACTCATCCTGGTACGGCACGCCAAGTCGAGCTGGAGAGACCCTACCCTAAGCGATCATGAGCGGCCGCTGAACAAGCGCGGGAAGCGGGACGCGCCGGAGATGGGGGAGCGGCTGGCAAAGAGCGGGTGCGATCCGGACCTGATGGTATCGAGTTCCGCGGTCCGGGCGCTGGACACGGCGCGGAACATAGCCGGGAAGCTCGGGTACCCCCGCGAAAGCATCGCAGTGGAGGAGCGCCTCTTTCACGCGGGCGTTGCCGAACTGCTCCATGTGATCCGGGGCGTGGATGATTCGGTGGATATACTTATGCTCTTCGGGCACAATCCCGGTTTGACGGATTTTGCGAATCACATCGGCCCGCGAGAGATCTTCAATATGCCGACCTGCGCCGTGCTGCACCTCAGGTTCCATGCAGACACCTGGTCTATGGTGGGCGATGTGACGGGCGACGAAGTGCGTTACGACTATCCGAAGCGTGTGGCGCAGTAGCGCAACGCAGTAGCACAACGCAGTAGAAGATCATCTTGTGTGGACAGTTTGCAGGGAGATAAATGAGGAATTCCGGAGGAAGGTAAACGAGCTATGCTGGAGGTTTGAATGTCCGTTGATACGAGAGAAATGAAGTTCATCGCGACTGAAGAGAAAGGCGAGGTTTCGGCCATCCTGGCAAGGCCGGCCGGCGCAAGGACCCTGCTCGTGCTCGGACACGGATCGGGCACGAACATGCGCCATCGGTTCATGGAGGAACTGAGCGAAGCACTGAATGATGCGGGAGTCGCCACCTTGCGATTCAACTATCCCTATTCCGAAAAGGGCGGCGGAGGGATGGACGGCGAGAAGGTACGCCTGGCCACGGTGCGGGCGGCCATCGAGACGGCACAGCGGGAAGCGGGCAATCTGCCGGTGTTCGCCGGCGGGCATTCCATGAGCGGCCGGATGGTCTCGACGGCGTGCGCCCGGGAACCTATCGAAGGGCTGCGGGGCATCGTGTTCTTCGCCTTTCCCCTGCATGCGGGCAAGAAGAACACGGAGCGCGCCGAACACCTGAAGGCGGTCGAGGTGCCCATGCTTTTCCTATCCGGTCAGCGGGACTCGATGGCGGACATGGATCTGCTGCAGCCGGTCGCGGACGACCTGGCTAACGCGACGCTGCACGTCGTGGACACGGCGGATCATGGATTCAAGGTACTGAAGCGGCGGAATACTGACGAACCCGCCGTGGATGAGCTGGCCAGGGTCTCGGCGGAATGGATGGCGGGTCAGCGGTAGCCGGACTGTGCTGACCGTGCTGACCATGCTGACCGCTTGACTATGGCACTTCCTTCATGTCTTATTATCCCACATGGACACACTGACGATCATATTGCTCATCGCGCTACTGGCCTGCCTGGCGCTGGCGGCCGGCGTGCTGGTCTGGAGTTTAAAAAACAGCAGCCGGGTCAACGCGCTCAGCGGCGAGAAGGCGGCCATGGAGACCGAACTGGGCGTGGTGCGCGAGCAACTGGCCGAAGCGCGGAATGCACTGGAGGAAGTCCGGAAGCTGGAAGTCGAACGGGCCGGCCTGCTTCAGAAACTCTCCAACGCGGAGGAACGCCTCGGCGAACGGGACGAGGTGGAGAAGCGGTTCAAGGACACCTTCAAGGCCCTGTCGTCGGAAGTCCTGAAGTCGCAGCAGGAATCGTTCAAGGTTAGCGCCGAGGAATCGTTGAAAGCACGCCAGGAAGCCGTCGAGAAACTGGTCAAGCCCCTGTCGGAGAAAATCGAGTCGCTGGACAAGGCGCGGGCTAAGAATGCGGGCGAATTTCAGACCCAGATATCGAACCTAATGCAGGCCAACAAGGAACTCGCCAGCGAGGCCCAGACGCTTTCCAACGCGTTGAAGCGGCCCGACGTGCGCGGCCGCTGGGGCGAGACGCAGCTCGAACGGGTGCTGGAGCTTTCCGGATTGCGGAAGGACATCGATTTCACGGTGCAGGACAGCTTCGACAGCGAAGGGGAACGGATTCGAACCGACGTGATCGTCCATCTGCCGCAGGACCGGACGGTCATTCTCGATTCCAAGGTGTCGCTGACGGCGCTCATGGAAGCCTTCGAGACGGACGATGACGAGACCCGGTCGGCCGCGTTCGACCGCCATGTCAGCCAGGTGAAGAGCCACGTAGACTCCCTGGCCAGGAAGGAGTACTGGAGCGTCCTTGCCTCTACGCCGGACATGGTGGTGATGGTCCTGCCCGAATTCGCCTTCCTCCCCGCCATCGAACGGGAACCCGGTCTGACGGAACGGGCCCTGGAGAAGAACGTGGTGATTGTCACGCCACCGGCCCTGCTGGCGCTGCTCAAGGCCGTGGAGATGTCATGGCAGCAGATCCGCGTCGCGGAGACCGCCCGGCAGATCAGCGATCTGGGCAAGGAGATGTACGAACGGCTGGCCGTGTTCGCGGGCCACTACGTCAACGTGGGCAACTCGCTTCGGCAGGCGATCGAGCGGTACAATCGAAGTGTGGGATCGTGGGATACCCGGGTTGCCACATCCGCACAAAGATTCGCCGACTTGAACGTCCCCATTACGCGGGAACTTCCGGAGGTTCCGCCGGTCGATGCCGTTCCCGGATCGATCCAGAAATTGACGGACGGTCACGTAGAGGTTGAGGACAAAACCAAAGAGGATAAAGAGGAACCGAAGCGGCTCGAAACGTAGCTCGTAACGTAAAATCCATACGTCTCCCTCACCACGTCCGTTCCTTCAGCAGGTCCTGGATGGCCGACTTCGGGACCGGTAGTTCGTGCATGTGGCCTTCCAGCCATTCCGAAAAATCCGCCTCCATCTCGTCCGTCCACCGGTCGTCGATCTGGCCGGGCGTGTATTTCCCCTCCCGCAGACGCTGCTTGCCGAACAAATCCCTCAGCTGGACGAGTTCGGAGGTTCTCACCACGGTCTCCGCGAGGTGGGGCGGGATGAAGACGACGCCTTCGCGCTTGCCCAGGACGACGTCGCCGGGCATGACCGTGGCCTGGCCGATGCGCACCGCGGTGTTGACGCCCAGGAGCATGATCGTGGGCGAGGCGTAGGAGGGGTGCCAGCCCCGGACGAAGCAGGCGAAATCCTCCAGTTCCTCGATGCCTTCCAGGTCCCGCACTGACCCGTCGAAGACCACGCCGTTGCCTGAATTGGCGTAGATGGCCGTGGCCAGGTTGTCGCCGATGATGGGTCCCTCGTCCACCTTGCCGTAGGTGTCCGCTACGTAGATGTCCCCGGGAACGAGCATGTCGATGGGCCAGGAGATCTGGTCGCCGATGCAGCCGGCGTCGGCGCCTTTCGTCTCCATCACCGTGCGCATGGCCGGCCGCCGGGGCATATACATGGCCGTCAGCGCTCGGCCCACGAGCGTCTTGCCGGGATGGGTCTGCGCCCATCCGCCCTCGTACTGGTGTTCGTAGCCCGCGCCGCGCATCACGCCCCAGGCCTGGGTGATGGATACGTTCCTCATCCGCTCGATGATCCCGTCCGGCACTTTGGGCCGTCCATCCGGGAAGCGTTCGCCGTCCCAGTCCGGCGTGTACTCGATGAGTTCCTCGGGGGCCAGGTTCAGCGGGCAGAATTTGTCGGACATGGGTGCTCCTCGGGCGTCAGTTTCAGCGGGCGGCTTCGGTCGAACACGAGTGCTCCCCGCGGGCATCTCCCTACCGGGACGTCGCATCTCCCTGCCGGGACGTCGCATCTCCCTGCCGGGACGTCCCGGGTTCGATCAGTTTCCGCTGGCCTGGTCGTGGTTCCACTGCCATCGGGTGATCTTCACGTTCCGGGTCGGCACGGCCAGCGCCCCGATGTAGTCCGGACCGGGGTCGACGGACGCCATGGACCAGCGATCCGTCTCCAAAGGGTCCCAGTGCGTGGCCCGCAATTCGGGCGGATCGTTTGGGTCGACGGAGACGTCGAACTGGTCGAGGGGGCAGGACAGGCCCTGGCCGATGGCCTTGACGAAGGCTTCCTTCCGCGTCCAGCAGGCCAGGAAGGCCTCGTCGCGCCGGTAATGGGGCATGGAGGCCAGTTCGTTGTATTCCCGGTCGGAAAAAACGCGGTGGGCAATCTTCAGCCGGTCCATGGTCGCGCGACGATGCAGGTACTCCACGTCGATCCCCACCGGTACGCCCGCCGTGACCGCGTATACGGCCAGGCCGTGGGAATGGGATACGTTGAACCGGATCGAAGTCGCCGGGTGGGCAAGTTCCGGCTTGCCGTATTTGGTATAGTGGAAGCGCAGGTCGGCAGGCGCGGCGGAGACGTAACGGGATAGGAGATTGCGAAGGACGGCCCGTGCAACCGTGTATCGATCCCGCGCGCTGCGCACGAGGAACCGTTTCGCCCGTTCGAGTTCGCCGGCCGCCAGGAAACGCTCCAGCTCCCCGACCCGGTCCTGCGGCAGATCGAGGGCCGCACTCCAGACGTGAATCTCGCCCTCGGCAGGCTGGCGTTCCCCGAACGGTTCGGGCGGCGCCGCCTGCCACTTCTTGGTGTACCCGGTGCCGTCACCGTTCATAGACGATTTTTCCGCCAACGACCGTCAGGTCTACTTTCGCGTCCCTGATTTCCTCCGGCGGGATGGCGGTCAGGTCGCGGTCCAGGATCACGAAATCCGCGAGCTTGCCGGGTTCCAGCGATCCCTTGATGTCCTCCTCGTAGGAGGCGTAGGCCGCGTCCAGCGTGTATCCGCGCAGGGCTTCTTCCACCGTAATCTTCTGCTCGGGCACCCATCCGCCGGGGTTCAGATCGTCCAGCGTGCGGCGCGTGACTGCGGCGTAGATCCCTTCAATGGGCGTTGCGGGCGCTACCGACCAGTCGCTGCCCAGGGCGAGGCGCGCGCCGGTGTCCAGGAGCGACCGGAAGGCGTAGGTCGTCTTGATCCGTTCCGGACCGATGACTTTTGTGGCCCACCGGCCGTCGTCGATGGCGTGGTAGGGCTGCATGCTGGGAATCACGTCCAGGGCGGCGAACCGCGCGATATCGTCCGGGTCGATGTGCTGGGCGTGCTCGATCCGGAAGCGGCGGTCCCGGGGACCGTTCTCGGCCGCGACGCGCTCGAAGATGTCCAGCTGAACCCGGATGGCCCGGTCGCCGATGGCGTGGACCATCACGTGCAGGCCGGCCCGGTCGGCCCCGGAGGTCCACGCGTACAGGTCCTCGCTGGTGCTGATGAACAGGCCCCGGTCGTCCGGGGCGTCGGTGAAGGGATCCATGAAGGCGGCCGTGTGCGATCCCAGCGAACCGTCCACGAAGCCCTTCAGGCCGCCGAGGCGGACCCATTCGTCACCCCGGCCGGCCGAGTCGACCCGTGCTTCGAGCGTCTGCCAGTCCCAAAGCGGTATGGCGGCGTAAATCCGCGTCTTCATCCGGCCCTCGGCCCGGGCCCGTTCGAAAACCGCCACGTTGTTCCACGAGCCCATGTTATGGACCGACGTGACCCCCTGGGCCGCCACGTAGTCCATCGCCGAATCCAGGGCACGGTCCTTCAGCTCGTCCGGCGCATCGGGAACGACCCGGTCCACGAGGTACATGGCGTTGTCCTTCAGGATGCCCGCGGGTTCGCCGTCTTCGTAGCGTTCGATGGTGCCGCCTTCGACCCCCTCCGTATCCTTCGTCACGCCAGCGGCGCTCAGCGCGGCCGTGTTCGCCAGGGCCATGTGCCCGTCGAGTCGGTTGACCCAGACCGGGTTGTCCGTCGTCACCGAATCGATCCAGTCCCGCCGGGGAAGCTCGCCGCCCCACTGCTCGTGGTCCCAGTCGCCGCCGAGGATCCAGACCCCGGGTTCCAGGCCCCGGGCGAATCCGGCGATGCGGTCGATGAACACCTGCGGCGTCGGTGCGTCCCGCAACTGGACGGACGAGAGGTTGAACCCGCCCGATATGAAGTGCACGTGGGCGTCGATGAACCCGGGCGTCGCGAAACGCCCGCCGCCCTCGATGACCCGCGTACCGTCGCCGGTCAGGGCGTCCATCTCGTCGTTCGTACCCACCGCCAGGATGCGGTCTCCCGATACGGCCAGGGCCTCGGCCCAGAGCTGCCCGGCCTGTTCGGCCTGCCCGGACTGCTCGGCCTGCCCGGTCCAGACGCGGGCGTCCCGGACGACCAGGGAGGCCGGTTCCGGAGATTGCGAACAGCCAGATAGCAGGACCAGCGCCGGTAGAAGGAAAGACGCTGCGACTAAGTATCTCAACATGAAATTTCTCCGTCTCTTCGGATTACCAGTCCGCCGGGTTACCAGTCCGCCGGGTTACCAGTCCGCCACGCTGCCGTCCGTGTCGTAGAAATGCTCGCCGCCCAGTTCCTCCCGGTACGGCACCCGTTCGCTGATCGCCTGCTCGTCGATCTCGATGCCCAGTCCAGGCTTTTCGGGCAATTCGATATGGCCGTCGACGACCTTCCAGTTCTCCTTCAGGATGTCCCCGCCGAGTGCCCAGTCCACCTGTTCCTGGGCGAGGAAGTTCGGGATCACGGCGTCCACGTGCATACAGGACGTGAAGGCCACGGGCCCGATGGCGCAGTGGGGCAGCACGTGGATGTAGTAGACCTCGGCCATGTTGGCGATCTTCTTCAGTTCAGTGATGCCGCCGGCGTGGGATCCGTCCGGCTGGATGTAAGCCGCGGCCTGTTTCTCGAAGACCTGGCGGAACTCCCAGCGGCTCAGCAGCCGCTCTCCCGTGGCGATGGGGAAGGTGACATGGTCCGAAACGAGCTTGAGGGCGTCCACGTTCTCCTGCGGCACCGGCTCCTCCACGAACATGGGCCGCATGTCCTTGATCTCGTGGCAGATCTCGATGGCCAGGGCGGGGGTCATCTTCCCGTGGAAATCGAAGGCGAGTTCCACGTCCGGCCCCACCCATTCCCGCATTAGAAAAGCGCATTCGACGAACTCGTCGATGACGGCCGGCGGCTCATGGCCCCGCCACTTGCCGCCGGGGCCGGTCTTGAAGGCCGTGTACCCGCTTTCCAGCAGCATGTCCAGCCGTTTTCGGGCCGCGGCCTGGGTTTCCTCGGACAGGTTGCCGATGCCCCAGTGGGCGTAGACGCGGATGCGGTCCCGCACGGCGCCGCCGAGCAGCTTGTAGACGGGAACGCCGTAGTGCTTGCCGGCGATGTCCCAGAGCGCCTGGTCCAGGGCGGACAGGGCGGTCATGAGGATGGCGCCGCCGCGGAAGAAGGCCGAGCGGTACATGTGCTGCCAGTGATGCTCGATGCGTAGCGGGTCCTTGCCGAGGAGATAGTCGGCAAGCTCTCGCACCGCGCCTTCCACGCTCTCGGGCTTCCCTTCGAGGGTGGACTCTCCCCAGCCGTCAAGGCCCGTGTCCGTGGTGATCCTGACGAGGCGGGTCCGGTGGCGGGGGAAGAACTGTTCGACGGATGCGATTTTCATGGCGACTACCGGCGGTGGGACCATGCCCGGTTCACGCGTTTACCGTGGAATCAGGTTGGGCGGACTTGCGTCATCTTCCGAAAAGCTGCCCCGGGTTGATAGCCTCGATGGCGTAACCGGCCGGGACGACGAATATGGACGGGTCGACGACGTGGGGTTTTACGTCGGTCGCGGTCAGGGTCATGGACATGGCGGTCCCGGGGAAGGACGTGGTGATCCGCAGCGGGAAACCGGTCAGGCCCTCGGTCCAGAAGGGCATGCTGTCCTTCAACACGTTTCCGAGGGAAGCGGCCAGGTCCAGCTGGATCGCGTCGGTGACCCACATGTACTGGGTCATCGCGCCGGAAGGATTGACCCGGGTGATTCTGTACTTACTGCATTCGTAGCCGGCGATGACGGTCGTTTCGTTCTCGTCGACGATGACCGGTGCGACCCGCTCTTTCAGGTTCGGGTCCGCGACGATCTCGTAGGCCTTGCTGTTCATGTGGCTGATGACGAATCCGCGGCCCGACGAGCCGTCTATGATGACTTCACCCATCGTCAGGCCGATCATGCCGCCCCGCATGAGGATCTTGGTCTGGCCGCCCTTGATGTAGAGGGTGTACGACTCAGGCACCAGCATGGTGACCTGGGCCCGTTCCTGCATGCTACCGCCGCTGAATGCCACGTTGAAGTCGAGGCTGCCTTCGAAGGCGCCTTCCTGGGATTGGCCCGATACCGATGGAAAGGGCGCCAGGACGAGGCCCAGCAGCAATGGGATCGCCGCGTATCTTGTCACGTCTCTCTGACCCCGTCCGGTTAGAGGTTTGCGAAAAGCGAAGGATACCTACTCTTCGGAAATGATGGTGAGTTCACCGGCGTGGCAGGTGTAGCAGGTTACCAGTTGCAGGTCTTCCTTTTTCATGACGTTGCTGTTGATGGCCGTCACCTGTTCGTTGACCTGCTCCACGAGCCTGATGAACTCGCGGCCGATGAGCTTCGTTTCCTTTTCGTCGCTGGCGTAGTCTTTCAGATTGTGGCAGTAGTCGCACTTCTCCCCGATGCCGCTGCTGACCGACTTCATGTATTCGCGTATATCCCGGGTCGAGAGATCCGTCAGGACCTGGACGTTCTGGGGGGTGCGCTGGGCGTCCACGGTTGCGTCGACCAGGACCGTCATCACGAAGCAGGCGGCAATCACCGGTATGATCCGTTTCATCGCGACTCCTTTCGTCGTGGGCATTGCGGACTCTGTTGCGCGTCGCCGGGCCTTCCCCGCGCCACAGGCGGTTCGGGGAAATTAGGTACGCTCCCCCGCGCTGTCAAGGGCTTTCAGGCCGGTCTTCCCGCCCCGTCCTTTCGCCTTATTTGTATTGACAGTTCCGCCCGTTTACCTTTTCAATATCGATGTCTATACGGGGCCGGCGGCGCTCCCTGGCGGCCTGCCCGGCCGGACCGTCGCTTCCCGTTCGATGGTAACCCCACCTGGTATATACCGTGATCGATTCGTTCCTTTACGCGCTCGGCCTGATCGGAGCGTCCGAGCACCTGTCATTTCGAACCACGATCCCTATTTGGGTCATCGTCCTTTTCACCCTGTCCGTGGCCGGGCTCGTCGTCCTGTTCTACCGCCGCATGCCCGTGGCGACTTCCACGCCGATGAAATCGCTGCTCACCTCGCTGAAGATCCTGCCTCTGCTGCTGGTCGTGTTCTGTCTCATGGAACCCGTCATCGTGTCGTCCGAGGTCTCGCCCCGCCGGGGTTTCCTCCTGATGCTGTTCGACGACTCCGGGAGCATGGGCATTCAGGATGCGACGCAGGGCCTTTCGCGCGTGGAAGCGGTGAAGCGCCGGTTCGGGGATGATGGACTGCTCGAGGAACTCGCCGCACAGTTCAGGCTGAGGTCCTACCGGTTCGCGGACCGGACCGAACGGGTCCCGGGTATCGGGGAACTGGACGCTTCCGGGACCGCGACGGACATGGCGGGAGCGCTCGCACAGGCCGCCGGCGAGTTCAGGGACCTGCCCGTGGCCGCCGTGGTGCTGGTGACCGACGGCGCGGACAACACGGGCACGGGTACGGATAAGCTGGCCAACGCGGCCGCGTACCTCGCATCGCAGGACACGCCGGTCCATGCCGTGGGCGTCGGCCGGGAACGGATCGACCGGGACGTGGAGATTCTCAAGGTAGCTGCCTCGGACAGGGTCACGGAGGGTACCATAACCGACCTCGTCGTCACCCTTCGCAGTTCGGGGTATTCGGGCCGGTCCGTCGACCTGAACATCAGGGAGGGCGGTCGTGTGGTCGAGACGGTGCCCGTGCGTCTGGGCGGGGACGGCGACATCCAGCGGGTCCAGGTGTTTCTCTCGCCGGAATCGCCGGGCATACTCGAATACTCGGCCGAAGTCGCCCCTCAGAACGCGGAGACGATCGCGGAGAACAACGCGCAGGCCTTCCTGCTGGACAACCGGTCGAAAACCGGACGGGTCCTCTACGTGGAGGGCTATCCCCGTAGGGAGTTCAAGTTCATTCGAAGAGCCCTGGAGGAAGACCCCAGGATCGATCTGGTCTCGATAGTCCGGATCTCACCGGACGGGAGGATCTACCGCCAGGGCATCCGGGATCCGAAGCAGGAGCTGACGGCGGGGTACCCCCGGACCCGCGAGGAGCTGTTTGCCTATGACGCCGTCGTATTCGGGGATATCGAGGCGGACTGGTTCACGCCCGAGCAGTTGCGGCTCACCGAGGCCTTCGTGAGTGACCGCGGCGGCGGCTTCCTGATGATCGGCGGACTGAGTGCCTTCCGGGAAGGCGGGTACGCGGGAACGCCGATCGAGGACGTGCTGCCGGTTCGGCTCACCGGCGAAGACTGGGCCATGGGCATCGTCGATCACGCCTTTCTCCTTGAACCGGACGCGGAAGGGATCGACCATCCGCTGCTCCGTTTCGGGTCTACCCGGGAAGAAAACAATACGATCTGGAGCGAGTTGCCTGAACTGATCGGTTACAACCGGATCGGAGGTGCGAAACCCGGAGCCGCCGTGCTGGCGATCGACCCGAAGGCGGACGCGCTTGAAGGGTCGAACGTGATCCTGGCGGTTCAGCGTTACGGAAGAGGGCGATCCATGGCCTTTACCGGTTTCAGCACGTGGCGCTGGCAGATGCATCTTCCGTCGGAAGACCAGTCGCACGAACGGTTCTGGCGCCAGATGGTCCGCTGGACCGCCCTGTACGCCCCCGGGCGGGTATCGGTGGCCACGGACCGGACGAACTACGGCGGACACGAGCCGGTGGTCATTGAAAGCCGCTTGTTCGACCCGGAATTCGAACCGGTGGACGGCGCCGAAGTGTGGGCCGACGTAACGGGCCCCGCCGGCCGCACGGAGGCCGTGCGGCTCGAGCGGACCCTGGGAAGGAGCGGAATGTACCGGGGCGAGTTCCGGCCCTCACTGGGCGGAATGCACAAAGTGGAGGTGTCGGTCCGGTCCGGGGATGGCGAGTTGCTGCGCGACCAGACCGGGTTTACCGTGGCGCCATCGGCTACTGAATTCACGAACGCGGGGCTACGGCGGGAAGAACTCGAAAGACTCGCGGCGTCCACGGGCGGCACGTACCTGCCCCTGACCGATGCGGGACAGCTGCCGGAATTGATCCAGCCTGTCGAGGATACGGCGACTTCGATCCGCGAGAGAGACCTGCGGGACGCCCCCTTCCTGTTCGCGGCCATCCTGCTCTTCCTGAGTGCCGAGTGGTTCCTCAGACGCCAGAAAGGACTGTCGTGATGGGCATGGTCCGCCTGGCTACGGGCATGACCGCTTGCCTGCTGGCCGCTTGCCTGCTGTCCGCAGGGTTGGTGCCGGCTCATGCGGCCGGCCCGCTTCGCCCCGCGGCCGGTCCTCCGCGCCCGGTGGCCGACTCGCTGCAACCTGCGGCCCGTCCGGCTACGGAAAGGGCTCAGGCGGCCGGTCCTCAGGACATGAAGCCCGCAGGTCCATCGTCGGGCGTGCGATACGGACTGGTGATCGCGGGTCTCGGCGGCGAGCAGAAGTACGTGGACCAGCATCTGGCCTGGGCGCGCGGCTTCTACGAGGTATTGAAGGTCGAACATGGTTTCCCGGAAGACCGGTTGTACCTGCTGGTCGAGGATCCGGACGCCGCGGGCGGCCCCCCGGCCGTGAAATCCACGCTCGAGGAGATCCGGACCGTCCTGGCCGAGCTGGCGCGCCTGGTGCGTCCCGGCGACGATCTGTTCGTCCTGCTGATCGGCCATGGCAGCGCCACGGGCACGGGCCCCAGATTGAACATCCCCGGCCCCGACCTGACGGCGGACACGCTCCGCGACGCGCTCGGCGAGATCGAGGCACGGTACACGGTCGTGGTGAACGGCGCGAGTTCCAGCGCCCCTTTCATCGATGCGCTCACCGGTCCGGACCGCGTGATCGTGACGGCGACCAAAAGCGGCGCCGAACGGCTGTCCACGGTCTTCCCGGAGCACCTGCTCGACGCGTTAAAAGCGCAGGAGGGTGACCTGGACAAGGACGGGCGGGTCTCCGTGCTGGAGTCCTTTGTCTACGCGAGGAACAAGACCGCGGAGTGGTACGAAGGCCAGGGGCTGCTGGCAACCGAGCACGCCCTGCTGGACGACAACGGCGACGGGCGGGGTACCCGGGAACCGGGTCCCGGCGGGACGGACGGGACGCTGGCCGGAAGGATCTACTTCGGACGCGGTCCAGGCGGACCGGAAGCCGCCGCAGGGACCGTTACGCCTGGAGGGCAGGCGCTGCAGGCGCGCATGGAGGATCTGCGTTGGAGTATAGACGAGCTCAGGGCCCGGAAGGAACAGGAAGACCCCGGGGAATACGCGGCGCGCATGGAGGAAATGCTGATCGAACTGGCCCGGGTGACCCGCCAGCTCAGGGAACTTCAGACGCCTGAAGAACAGTCGCCGTGACGCTTTCCTTCTTGTCCTTGACGCATGGCCCGGAGCCGTTAACATATGGAGCGGTTGAAGCAGTGAATTGCGTCCGGACCGCGACACGGAAAGTAACCGCATGACAGATATCGTTTCCATTCGAGGTCGAGAGATCCTGGACTCCAGGGGGAACCCCACGGTCGAGGCCGAGGTGCGGCTGTCCTGCGGAGCCTTCGGGCGGGCGATTGTCCCGTCGGGCGCTTCGACGGGTGCACACGAGGCGCACGAGCGCCGTGACGGCGACGGTTCGCGTTACCTCGGCAAAGGCGTGCTCGGCGCCGTTGCCAGCGTCAACGGTGAAATCGCCGCGGCGCTGCGCGGCCGGGAGGGAACCGACCTGGCCGGGGTGGACCGCGCCATGATCGAACTCGACGGTTCGGACAACAAGGACGTCGTCGGCGCCAACGCCATTCTCGGCGTGTCGCTGGCGGTGGCCCGCGCGGCGTCGGAGGCGGCCGGCCTGCCGTTGTACAGGTACCTCGGAGGCGACCGGGCCTGCATGCTCCCCGTCCCCATGATGAATATCCTCAACGGGGGATCCCACGCCGACAACAACGTCGACCTGCAGGAATTCATGATCATGCCCGTGGGCGCTTCCACCTTCGCCGAGGCGTTGCGCATGGGCGCCGAGGTCTTCCACAGCCTCAAGGCGGTGCTCCTGAAGAACGGGTACGCGACCTCCGTGGGCGACGAAGGCGGTTTCGCCCCGGACCTCTCATCGAATGCGGAGGCCGTCGAGATGCTGATGTCGGGCATTTCCGACGCCGGTTACGAGCCGGGCGCCGACGTGGCGATCGCCCTCGACGCGGCGGCCTCGGAGTTCCACGAACAGGGCATATACCGGCTGGAAGCGGAAGCCCGGCCCGAGAAAACCGCTGAGGAGCTGATCGAATACTATGCGGACCTGGCCGGCAGGTATCCTGTCGTTTCCATCGAGGACGGCGTGGCGGAGGACGACTGGAACGGGTGGAAGCAGCTTACCGACCGGCTCGGCGATGAAGTGCAGCTCGTCGGAGACGACCTCTTCGTGACCAACACCGGCCGGCTTTCCCGGGGCATCCGAAGCGGCGTCGCCAACAGCATTCTGATCAAGATCAACCAGATCGGCACGCTGACGGAGACCTTCGAAGCCATAGACATGGCGCAGTCATCGGGCTACACGGCTGTGATTTCCCACCGGTCCGGGGAAACGGAAGACACGACGATCGCGGACATCGCGGTGGCGAAAACGGCCGGCCAGATCAAGACCGGTTCCCTCTGCCGTTCCGAGCGGACCGCGAAGTACAACCAGCTGCTGCGGATCGAGGAAGAACTCGGCGACCGGGCCAGGTACGCGGGCCGGTCCATCCTGCGCCGGGCCTCATAGGCGGAGCACGTCCCATGACCGATAAGGGACCTATCAGATCTGATCCCTCGGCGGAGTCCGATGCCTCGGCAGCATCCGATGGCTCGAAGGCGTTTGCGGCCAGGCGGCGCCGGCGGCCAAGGAAGCGGACCCGGCTGAGGTGGATCGTCCTCGGCGTGATCGCCGTCGTGTTCGGCTACGTCTATATCGGCGGCAGTTACGGCTGGTACAACATGTGGAAACTCAGGGAGCAGCGATCCAGGCTGCAGGCCGACTTGAAGGAACTGGAATCCAGGGAGCGCGTGCTGACCGGCGAACTGGAACTGCTGGAGGGCGATGCCGAGACGGACGACCAAACGCGCTTCGAGTTGGAGAGGCGGGCCCGGGAGGAACACGGCATGGTCCGGGAGGACGAGTTGATATACCGATTCCCCGCGGAAACGGATTCCGCCGAAGTAGATTCCGCGGAAAGGGATTCCACCGGAGCCAGGACGTCCGATCCAGGCCGCTGAAACGGTTTCCTCCCGGGAACCACCGGGCCTCCTCATGGCCATACGATCCTCGGAAGCCATCGTTCTGAATCGAATCCCGCTGGGAGATACGAGTCTCCTGGTCACGGTATACGCGCGGGCGTTCGGAAAGGTGAAGCTCGTAGCCCGCGGGGCGCGGCGACCGAAGAGCAGGATGGCGTCCTCGCTCCAACCGCTTCGCGTGATCACCGTATCGTACAACCATCGCGAGAACCGTGAACTGCAAAATCTTTCGAAGGTCGAGGCGGGGCCGTACTTCAGGCGAATCGGGGAAGACCTGACGAAGGTGGCCTATGCCAGCGCCGTCTGTGAACTGGTGAACCGGCTCGTCCTCGGCGAAGAGCCCGGCGAGCAACTCTTCGGACTGATCTGCCGCACGCTTGAAGCGATCGACCAGCTGTCCGCGGACGCGTGCGAAATGCTGTTCTGGCGCTTTCAGATCGAATTTGCCGATGTCTACGGCACCGGTCCGGAGTTCGCCGCCTGCCTCGGTTGCGGGGAGCGCCCGGAGGAAGCCTCGGTCCGGTTCAGTCCGTCCCTGGGCGGGATCCTGTGCCGGGACTGCCAGGCGCAGGACGGCGAGGCCATGCAGCTCTCCCTGGGCACCACCCGGTTGCTGTCCCGTGTGCGCGAAATGCCGCTGGAGCATCTGCCCCGGCTGAAACCCGTCGGGACGTCACGACGGGAGATCCAGCGCGCGATCCGCGCCTTCTACCTGTACCAGATGGACGACGGGCGGGAGTTGAAGTCGCTGAAATTCCTGGAGTCCATCGAAGAGGACGGGCGGGAGCGCAGGCCATGAGGAAGCGCAGGCAGTGAGGAGGCGCAGGATATGAGGAAGCGCGGTAAAAAGTACGACGTCGTGACCTGGGGCGAGGGATATCTGCGCCTTACCCCGAGGGGGCGGGAGCGGTTCGAGCAGGCCGGCGGCTTCGACGCGGTCGTGTCAGGTGGCGCGCTGGAGGCGGCGGTCGGTCTCGCAAGGCTTGGCCTGCGGACGGCCTGGCTTTCCGCCGTGGGCGACACGCCCCTGGGCATGAAACTCGTCAACAAGGTCCGGGAGCACGGCGTGGACACCCGGCACGTAGTCCGCGTGCCCGAGGGACGCACCGGGCTGTGCTACGCCGAGACGGGCAGCGCGCCACGGCCGGCCCGGTACTGGTACGACATGGACGGTACCGCCTTTCGTGCTGCCCCTCCCGATGCGGAGGACTGGACTGCGGCTCGCGACGGGGCCATCCTTCACCTGGATCTCACGGCGCCGATGCTCGATAGCGCGAACGCCGACCGGCTGGAATCCGCCCTTGCGTACGCCCGGGCCGCGGACCATGCGGTCAGCATCCAGCTGGACGTTCCGGACGGTAGGCTTCTCGACGTCGCGGTCCGCAGCAGCGTACTCGGCCTCGTGGAAACCGCGGGGATCCTCGTGACGACCCGGCGGACCCTGGAGACGATCTGGGGTTTCGAAGGCCCGTTGGACACGGCGGCCGACCTGGCGCGGAACCGGTTCGATGCGAAGCACGTAGCCGTCGTGGAGGACCGCTTGACCGCCGAGGGGGCCGCGGACTGGTCCGCCGTTGCCGTTTCCCCGTCCGGAGAGACCTACGAGGAGCGTACGGGGGAGATCAAGGCGGTCGATACCGACGGGGCGCTGGGCGCCTTCGCGGCGGGTTATCTCCTCGGTTACCTGGAGGACGGCACCCGTTCCGCTCTGCAGTACGGCAGCGCCGCCGCCGCCCTGGCCTGTTCCATTCCCGGACCACTCAACTGGTTCATCCGGGACGACCTGAAAGCGCAGGTCGAGGGAACCGGATCGGGGCTTCGGCGTTAGCCTGAAGGGAACCGGGTCGGACGAGATTCCGCCTTTAATGTTTTTTTGCGAATGATTCGAAGAAAATGTGCATCCGGAGTGTATATAAGTGCATCCGTAATGTAGATATGTAGATACCGTCGTCGCACCCGCGGGAACACAGTTCGCTGAAACCATGGACGGCTCGATGATCACAGCAGTTCGTTTCGACCGTCCTCCCCGGGTTGAATCCCACAAAAGGAGGCATCAAAATGGCAGGAAGATACCTTGCAGCGCGGTCCATCGCGCGTCCGAAGACCTTCGTCTCTGACGCAGGCACGCCGTTCTCGTCTCCGGAGTGTTGTTGGGACATTCCCTGAGTCCCGGACCCGATCAGGGAAACTGACGCACGTCCTCCGGAGCCGCGAGACCTACGTCACGCGGTGTTTTTTTTGTCCTTTAACGATTCGAACCGGAGGTAGAATCACTTCATGTATAATCCAGAATTCTGGGAAATCCAATTGGACCAGGTTGACCTGGAGCAATATCCCAATGAAGCGAATATCTGGTACGAGACGGGGGAGGATCGGGTGCACAGGTACCAGCGCGAAGACCGTGTGGACGAACTGGCCGACGCGGTCTACGATTTCCTCTCCCAGTATCTGACCCAGAAACAGTGCGAGGTCGTGGTGCTGTATTTCATCTACCAGAAGACCCAGCAGGAGACCGCGGAGATCCTGGGCATCTCCCGCAGGGTCGTGAGCCAGCACCTGTTCGGGATCTGCCGGGGCGGTAAGCACATCGGCGGCGCGGTAAACAAGCTGCGCAAGCTGTGCGCCCGGCACGGAATCGATTTCCAACCGGCCGAGCGGTCGTTCGAGTCGCAGGAATACAGCGAACAGCTCGCCATGTCCGCCTGAAACGCGATCCCGTAACGCTTCATGCCACTACAAAAAGCCGCCGGAGTCATCATCCGGCGGCTTTTTGGTGAAAGCGACTTAGTTGATGGATCATGATCGATTTTCGGATGCCATGGAACGCATCGACGCCGCGAACGGCGCCGACCCGGAATCCGAAGAAGTCGACGGCCGGCAAATGCCGAAAGCGCTCCTGTACGGCTTGCGGATGTCGGCCTGCCTTGAAAACCTGGCGCCCGGCGCGTCGGAAGCACTGCGGCTGGCCGTGCGCTGCCAGCACATCCAACGGTGGAAGATACCCCGCAGCGATTTTCCCGTGGGCCGGCTCGGCTACCGGCAGTGGCGCACGGAACTGGCCTGGTACCACGCCCAGACCGCGGGCGCCATCCTGCGGGATGCCGGCTATGACGACGCCCTCGTAGACCGTGTGCAGGCCCTCGTCCGGAAGGAGCGCTTCAAGTCCGACCCCGAGGCGCAGGCCCTCGAGGACGTCGCCTGCCTGGTGTTCCTCCGGCACTATCTGCCCGCGTTCGCGAAAAAGCACAGTGAAGAAAAACTGGTCGAAATCCTGGCGAAGACCTGGAAGAAGATGTCGCCCTCGGGCCGGGAGGCGGCTTGGGAAATTGACCTTGCGCCTGCGTTGAAGTCGTTGCTGGACCGGGCGGTCCGGCGCATTTAATGGCAGCCGGGAAACGTAAGAACCTGATACGGAGATCGTGATCCATGTCCGGCCACCCCGCCAAAAACATCGTGTTCGTGTTCAGCGATCAGCACCGATGGTGCAGCACCGGCTTCGGCGGCAGCCGCCAAGTGCGGACGCCGTACATGGACCGCATGGCCGACGAGGGCGTCGTCTTCGACCTGGCAGTCTCCAACATCCCGGTCTGCACGCCCTGGCGGGCGGCTTTTCTGACCGGACAGTATCCATTGACGACCGGCATGTTCATGAACGATGTGCGGCTTCCAACGGACCGGCCGACCCTGGGCACGGTCCTGCGGGCGGCGGGCTACGACACGGCCTACATCGGAAAATGGCATCTCGACGGCCCGTCCCGGAGCGGACACACGCCGCCCGGCCCCCGCAGGCAGGGGTTCGATTTCTGGGCCGTGGGCAACTGCACCCACGACTACATGCACTCCCTGTACTACCGGGATTCGGAAGCGCCGCTGTACTGGAACGGCTACGATGCGGAGGCGCAGACTTCCCTGGCCATCAAATACCTGCGCACCCGGGAACGGGACCGGCCCTTCGCGCTGGTGCTGTCGTGGGGGCCGCCGCATAATCCCTACGACGCCGTTCCCGGCCGCTACCTCGACCTGTATCCTCCGGAGGAAGTGGAGGTGCGTCCCAACTGTCCCGATCCTGCCCGGACCGACCTGGCGGGTTATTATGCGCATATCACGGCCCTCGACGACCAGTTGGCGCGGCTCGGCGGCGTCCTCGAAGAACAGGGACTGATGGACGAAACGATTTTCGTCTATACTTCGGATCACGGCGACATGCTCGGGTCGCAGGGCCGGCAGCGCAAGCAGCACCCCTGGGACGAGTCCATCCACGTTCCCTTCGTGATGCGTTGCCCGGACCAGGCGGACCAGGCGGACCGGGCGGACCAGGCGCACGCGAGGCTTCGGATCGGCACCCCCTTCAACGTGGTGGATATCATGCCGACGCTCCTCGGTCTGGCGGGCATCCCCGTACCCGGATCCTGCGAGGGTCGGGACCACGCCCCGGCGGTGCGGGGAGAGGCCTTTACGGGCAACGATGCCGCCTACATCATGAGCATCGCGCCTTTTTCGGAATACCGGGGTCAGCCGTGGCGGGGAATCCGGACCGCCGGACACACCTATGTACGCAATCTCGACGGTCCCTGGCTGCTGTACGACAACCGGGAGGATCCATGCCAGCTGTCCAACCTGGCCGGCCGGGAGGAACATGCCGACCTGCAGCGCCGGCTTGACGACCAGTTGCATCAAGAGATGGCCCGGCGTGGCGACGCGCTGCTTCCCGCCGGCCATTACCTGGAGCGGTTCGGCTACGAAGTGAACGAAGCCGGGGCGGTACCCTACGAGACGGCGGTTCCCCCGCCTGGTCGACGCGGTCGGCCGGAACATGGCGGGACAACTTGAGACGGTGAGGAGATGATGAGGAGATGACGATGGCGGAACAAGCCAATCTGCGGCTGATCGACCCTGTGAGGGACGCCGCCGCGATCGCCGGTATGTGGAACGAAAGCGACGGCGAATGGCCCGGCACCTGGAACAGCGGCGTGCCCACGACGGCGCGGGACATCCGGGAGTGGCACGAAAAGGAGGAATACACCGCGGTCTTCGTCTGGGCCGAAGGGGAGAAGATCGGCGGGTACTGTTCCCTGGTATACGACAAGGATGACGGCGAGGCCCTCTACCTCGCACTCTTAAACGTCTCCCCGCGCTTCCAGGGCAGGAGCATCGGCCGGCGGTTGCTCGTCCGCTCGGTGGAGATGGCCATCGAGGACAAGAAGTACCACCTCGACCTGGACACCTGGTCGGGGAACGTGAAGGCGATGGCGCCTTACAAGCGGACGGGCTTCTTCTGGGACGCCGGAGGGTGGCCGATCATGCGCAACTACATGCCCGCGATCCTGGAGATGCCCTGTACGCGGTACTTCTTCGACCGGCACGACTGGTACGAGTCGCTGGAGCGGCGGATCGACCAGCAGCCCGACGATGAAACCTGGGAAGGGCTGGTGATTTTTACCTACCGGTTTACGTCCGGGGGGACGCCGTCATCCAGTGGCGGCGCCGGGTCTGGCGCGGATGAACCCGAGTCCGCCGGGGACCGGGAGGAACTGACGGTCCGGGTGGACCGCGAAGCCCGGCACGTGACCGCGGTGGAGACGGCGGATTTGTCCGCCTGGGCGACAGTGGACGAAATCGAGCCGGTGCGGGGCGGGCAGACGCTTCTTCGGTGGAAACTGGAGAACCGGAAGGACGCGCCGGCCGCCTTCTCGTTGACGGCGAAAGAGACGGGCGACCTGTCCATCGACTACCACTGCCGGAAGACGTTGGGACCCGGCGAGACGGTCTCCCTCGAGGCACCGGTGAGCGTGTCGGCCAAAGCCGAAACCGCGGACGTGAAGAAGACCGCGCCGAGGGTGCGCACCAGCATACGTTGGGACGATCTACCCATTGACCTCGCCACCGGTATCCGGCCGCGGGTCGAGATGTCCTTTTCCGTCGATCCCGGTGAGATCACCCTGGCTCCCGGCGCGCCGCGGCCGGTGCGCGTAACCCTGCACAGCCAGTTGGCCGAAGACGTGGAAGCGCAGGTCCGCATCACGGCATCGGACGGTCTCTCGGTGGACCGGAGCGCGCGAACCGTCGCAGTGCCCGCCCGGGGATACGGAGGATTCGAAACCGTCCTGGAAGCGGACCGCCCGGGCGTATTCGGACTGACCCTGTCGGGGCGCTTCGAACGGGAAGGCAAGCCGGTCGACCTTGCGGATGCGAAACACGCCGTCTTCGCTTTGGCGCCGGGCGGGCTGTTGTACCACCAGGACGGCGCGGTACGGTTCGAGAACGAGATCTTCCGGGCGAACCTGGTGGCCGAGGGCGGCCAGTTGAAGATCAGCGATCGGGCCACCGGGAGGCATCTGGGAACGGAAGGCGGCCGTCCCATCCCGCCGAAGTGGCCCAGCGAATACAGCGAGTCGGACTTCAAGCTGAAAGCCGAAGGGGACGGGAACGGCGTGGTCCTCACGGCAACCTTTGCATCCCGGAAGACCCCCGGCCTCGTCTTCAGCCGGATCATCCGGTTGAACGCCGGGCCGGTCATTACCGTGGAGCACACGCTGGAAAATACCGGCTTCGACCCCCGCACCTCCCGCCTCTACCAGTTCGTCACGAACGGGGGTGCGGACCAGTCGGCACTGACGCTGCCGCTCCGGGAAGGGATCCTCAAGGCCCGTTGTAGCGATCGGCCCGCGCCGGACGACCACGATTTCAAGATGGGCGACAGCTACGCGGAAACGTGGGGCGCCTTCGAAATGCCCCATGGAACGATGGGAGTCCTTTGGCTCGACGGCCTGGACGAGGTCGAATGGAGCGGTTATGAATTCCAGGCGGTGAGCGTGGAGACGACCTGCGCGCCCCAGTCCTGCGTCTCCTTCGGCGCCCTGAGACTGCGCGTCGGGGACGGCGGCTGGCAAGGCGTACGCCGGCTGTGGCGGCGTATCCAGGGGGAACCGGTCGGAGAAGGCGAGCCCGTCCCGCGGATCCTGGACGAATTCGAAGCGTCGACCGATCCTCCCCTGGCCGTGGTAAGCGGAGACGAGACCGACATCCGTTTCAGGATTGCGCAGTGGAAGTCCCGGAAGGCCAGCGGGACCGTTTCCTTCGTCATGCCGGACGGCTGGCGGTGCGACCCGCCGTGGGCTTCGTTTTCAGATGTCGACTGGCGGCAACCCTTCTATGGTTCGGTGCGGCTTTCCACGTCGCGGCCGCCCGGCGTCTACACCGGCCGCATGGTGCTGGACAGCGGGGAGCGCGGCGCGGAGGTCGAACTGCCCCTCGTCCGGCTGACGGACGGATCGGTCGTGGAAGTCGACGAGGTCGAATCCGGGGGCCACGTCGAATTCGGGGGCCACAGGGTGTATACCATTCGAAACCAACGGCTCGAAATCGACGTCGCCCCCTCCTTCCTCGGATCCGTGAGCGCCATCCGGGATGCCGGCGGCGAATGCAACCACCTGGCTTCAGCCTTTCCCCGACCTGAAGCCTTCGGATGGAGCTACCCCTGGTATGGCGGGCTGCAGCCCGAGATCGTGTTGGACCGCCTGTCCTGGACGGAGTCCCTCGAGGACGAGACGTTCGTCGCGGAGCCCGTCTCCTATCGCGCCCGGGGCCTCGAATGGACGGGCGTGCGACAACGGGCGGCGTTATCCAGGGATGCGTGCCGCGGCCTGACCCTGGAACTCGATACCCTGACCCTGGGGGGAGGACCGGTGATCAAACTGGTATGGAGGCTGCTGAACGAAAGCGACGCGCACCGGCGCTTAAGGGGCGGATGGCATGTGTTCCTGAAGCCCGACGGCGAGATGGACGACACCGTCCTGTTCTCGGCGGACAGCGAACGGAAGCAGCGCCCGTGGTATGTCGAACAGGATGGCGGACACTGGGCCGCCGCCTCCAACCCGCGCACCGGGCGGACATTCGTGCTCGTTGCGCCGAAAAACGGCGTCCGGATGGACAGCTGGGGTGACGCCGGGGGCCACCTGAAGCTCATGCGGGGTCACGAGGTGGCCGCCCGTGGAGTCAGTGAGGAAACGGCTTACCTGGTCCTGGCCGGATCGCGAGATGAAGCGCGGCAGTACGCGGTGTTGAAAGACCTGTAATGATTCTTGCTCGGACGGGGACGCCCGGTTAGAAGGACCGGGCGGAGTGGACAGACCTGACGGACCGCGTCATCCCGGCAGGCCGTTCGAACCCCAGAGATCGGTGTTTTCCGTCAGGATCTCGGGACCGTCGGACAGGATCGCTACCGTGTGCTCGAAATGGGCGGACAGCCGTCCGTCGGCGGTGGAAGTCGTCCATTCGTCGTCGAGGATCCGGATTCGGTGCGCGCCCGCGCACACCATGGGTTCGATGGCGATGACCATGCCTGGTTTGAGCCGGATGCCGCGTTGCGGTCTGCCGTGATTGGGGACCTGTGGTTCCTCCCAGAGACTGCGCCCGATCCCGTGGCCGCACAGGTCCCGCACCACCGAGTATCCGTGAGCTTCCGCGTATTGCTGCACCGCGTGCCCGATGTCGCCGATTCGGTTTCCCGGCTTCGCTTCTTCGATCCCCTTGAATACCGATGCACGCGTGACGTCCAGCAACCGCTGCGCCTCCGGTGAAACGCGGCCGACGGGGAAGGTGAAGGCCGTATCGCCGTGATACCCGTCGATGATCATGGCAAAATCTAGACTGAGGATGTCCCCCTCCTCGACTTTGCGCCGCGGACTGGGGATGCCGTGCACGATCTCATCGTTGATGGACGCGCAGATCGTGGCGGGAAAGGGCGGATGGAAGGTGGGCCGGTACCCGAGGAAAGAGGAGGTGCCTCCGAAATCCCGGATCATCTTGCGGGCGATCCGGTCCAGTTCGGAGGTCGCGATACCCGGCCTGACGGCTTCGCCCATGCGCTGCAGCGTCGCGGTCGCGGCCTGGCCGCTGCGACGGATGGTCTCGATCTGCTTTTCGGTCTTGAGAATGATTCCCATAACCCTTGCCACGCGAAATACGGAACGCAATCGTCAAATGTCCTGCGCGTCCGGCTATGCGCCTGACCGGCGCGGCCCGAATCGCACCTTGCATGATAAGCGGGAAGGCGGATTAGTCAAGGGCATTCAGCCGGATACTTCGAACCTTCGCACAGGCGACTTTCGCGCGCCGCTTGAAATACCTTGTCCCACGTCCGGGTGTCGTATATGTTCTGTCGCGGAACGACCCCGTTATTCCCGGCCGTCAAGGCATGCCAAGCGAATTCACCGGTAAACAGGAGTGAAGTGAACAGGATCATGGACCAATCGGCACTCAACGAAGCACCCACGCGTAAGTGGCTGACCTACCGGCCGGAGATCAAGCTCATCGACTGTACCATAAGGGACGGCGGCCTGATGAACGACCACCGTTTCGACGCGGATACCGTCAAGGCGGTCTACCAGGCCTGCGTCGCCGGTGGGATCGACTACATGGAAATCGGTTACATCAACTCGCGGCAGATCTTCTCCCCGGATGAACACGGACCCTGGAAGTTCTGCGCCGAAGAGGACATCCGCGGCGTCGTGGGCGACAATGACTCGCCCGTAAAGCTGGCGGCGATGGCCGACGCGGAGAAGTCGGACTACAGGACCGATATCCTGCCGGCCGCGGACAGCGTGCTGGACATGATCCGGATCGCCACCTACATCCACCAGATTCCGCTGGCGCTGGACATGATCCAGGACGCCCACGATAAGGGCTACGAGACCACGTTGAACCTCATGGCGGCGTCGACGGTTCCGGAAAGCGAAATGGACGAAGCGCTCTCCATGCTCGTCGAATCGCCGGTGGACGCCATCTACGTGGTGGACAGCTTCGGCGCACTTTACAGCGAACAGATCGAAGCGCTCGTGGACAAGTTCCTGAACGCCCTGCAGTCCACCGACAAAGAGGTAGGCATCCACGCCCACAACAACCAGCAACTGGCCTTCGCCAACACGATACAGGCGCTTATCCGCGGGGCAAACTACCTGGACGCCAGCCTCGGCGGTCTCGGCCGCGGCGCCGGCAACTGCCCCATGGAACTGATCGTCGGATTCCTGCACAACCCGAAGTTCCGCCTGCGTCCGCTGCTGGACTGCATCCAGTACCACGTCGAGCCTATGCGGGCCGAACTGATGTGGGGGTTCGACATTCCCTACATGATTACCGGCCTCATGAACCAGCATCCCCGGTCGGGCATGCGGTTCAACGCGGCGAAGGAAAGAGGCAGCATGGCCAGATTCTACGACGAGATGGAGGACGCCGGCTGACCCGGCGCCCGGAACCCGGCTGAACTGGCGCCAGCCTCCCCTGCAAGCCCATGATAACCCCGCTCGAACAGCGCATCGTGGAACAGGTACGCGTCCTCCGCAACGACATGATCGGGTTTTTGCGGGAGTTGATCCAAATACCCTCCGTGAATCCGCCGGGTGAAGGATACCTGGACTGCGCCCGGCTCGTGGGCGACCGGTTGAGCGCACTGGGTTTCGAAACCCGGTACGTCACCGCCGCCGGTCATCCGGACCATTCCGAAGAACACCCGCGTGTCAACGTGGTGGGCCGGCTACCCGGCCGTTCGCCGATGCCCACGCTGCATTTCAACGGCCACACCGACGTGGTTCCGCCTGGCGAGCACTGGACGGTCGATCCCTTCGGCGGGGAAGAGAAGGACGGCAGGATATACGGCCGCGGCGCGTGCGACATGAAGGGCGGCATCGCCGCGGCGCTCTTCTCGGCGGCCGCGGTGCGGGAGGCGGGCGTCTCGTTGCGCGGCAGTCTCGAGTTCAGCGCGACGGTCGACGAGGAGACCGGCGGGTTCGCCGGCATGGACTATCTTGCCCGCGAGGGACTCATTTCCCCCGAACGGACTTCGTACGTGATCATCCCGGAACCCTTCGGACCGGGACGCATCTGCCTGGGTCACCGCGGGGTGTACTGGTTCCGGGTCGACACCATCGGCCGGACCGCCCACGGCAGCATGCCCTTTCTGGGTGTCAGCGCCATCAGCCAGATGGAGCGTTTCCTGAGCCGGGTCTCGTCAGACCTCGCACCGGCCCTTCACGCCCGTAAAACGGACATGCCCGTGGACCCGCCGGAAGCGCGCCGCGCCACGATCAACGTGAACGGCATAACCGGCGGACAGACGGACGGAAACGTAGGTTCGCCCTGCGTGGCCGACCGGTGCTCCGCCGTCTTCGACCGGCGTTTTCTGATAGAGGAATCTTTCGACGACGTAAAAAAAGAAATCGAGACGCTGATCGCCAGCCTGACCGCGGAAGACCGGGACTTCAAAGCGGAGCTCACCGACCTGATGGTCGTTCGACCGGTCGAGACCGACCCGGACGCCGAGCTGGTCGGTACGGCCGCCCGCACGATCGAAGATCTGACCGGCGTTCCCGCGGAACATGTGGCCAGCCCCGGCACCTACGACCACAAGCACGTCCACAACACCGGCCGGGTGAAGCAATGCATCGCCTATGGCCCCGGACTGCTCCATCTCGCCCACCAGCCCGATGAGTACTGTGAGATCGAGCATCTCGTCCGGAGCTGCGAGGTCATGGCGGTCACCGCGGCCCGGTTGCTCGGCGTGAACTGAAGAGGGGGAACCGATGGAATTCGCCTTGAGCGGCGACCAGGCCATGATGCGGGACACCGCCCGCCGGATCGCCGAGGAGAAACTGAAGCCCCACGCCCGGGACATCGACGAGCGCGAAGCCGTGCATTACGATACGATCCGGGAACTCGGCGAGATGGGATTCATGGCCATGATGGTTCCTGAGGCGTACGGCGGCGCGGGCCTGGATACGCTCAGTTACGTGCTGGCCGTGGAGGAGTTTTCGAGGGTGTGCGCGTCGACCGGGGTATGCGTCTCGGTGAACAACTCCCTTTTCGCCGACGGCGTCTTCGCCTTCGGCACCGAAGACCAGAAGAAGGCATATCTGCCGCCCCTGGGGCGAGGCGAGGCGCAGGCCTGTCTCGCGCTGACCGAGCCCGGCGCCGGGACGGATGTCGGCTCGACTGTGACGTCGGCGCTGAAGGACGGCACGGAATACGTCATCAACGGCAAGAAGCACTTCGTGACCAACGGCGGTTTCGCCGACTACCTCCTCGTGCTGGTGACCACCGCCCCCGGCACTGGCCATCGCGGCCTCAGCATGATTCTCGTGGAGAAAGGAACCCCCGGTTTCACCGTCGGCCGCCAGGAGCAGAAACTCGGCATCCGGGGTTCGGACACCAGCGAGCTGTTATTCGAGGATTGCCGTGTGCCGCAGACTAATCTGCTGGGCGAGGAAGGCCGGGGGCTGAATATCGCGCTGTCCATACTGAACGGCGGTCGCATCGGCATCGCGGCCCAGGCCCTGGGCATCGCGCAGGGGGCCTACGACGCTTCCGTGCGGTATGCGAAGGAACGGACCCAGTTCGGCAAGCCCATCGCCGAGTTCCAGGCGATCGCCTTCAAGCTGGCGGAAATGGCGACCGAACTCGAGGCGGCGCGCCTGCTGACCTACCGGGCCGCGTGGCTCAAGGACGCCGGGCAGGACTACATCACGGCGTCGTCCATGGCCAAGCTGTACGCGTCCGAGGCCTCGATTCGGATCACGAACGAGGCCATTCAGATCCACGGCGGCTACGGCTACATCCGCGACTTCGACGTGGAACGATTCTACCGCGACGCACGGATCACCACCCTCTACGAAGGCACCTCCGAAGCCCAGAAGATCGTCATCTCGCGGAACATCCTGAAGTCGGACGGCGCCGGGTCCTAGGGCGTCCGGCGAAGGGGCCCAGGGCGTCCGGCGGTGGGTCCCGGGACGTCCGTCCCACGCGCCCTGATCCCATCACAAGTCTTACAAGCCGGCACGCGCGATGGTACCCGCGCGGGCCTGGTTTTCCTTGACAAATTACCAAACAAACGTAGCGTATATTGACTCGCGCGGCATCCGACCATACAGCGTATATTGACACGCGCGACATACGGCCATATATTGTGCTAACTGCATGGCCTGACACGACATGTTCTAATGGCGAAGCGGCATGATATGCATGTTGCCGCAGTCATCTGCTATCGGGAAAGGACCCATGGCGACCCGGAACGGTACGAGAGACGGAGAGGACCAGCACACCCAGCTCGACCTGCTCACGCCGCGGGAAGAAGGGGCGAACGGCAGGTCCGGCAACGGGAACGGTTCGCGCGGCAGCGGTGCCACGACCAACCAAAAACCAGTCGAATCGGAAAACGGCGCTCGACCTGATGAAGGCAACGGATCTCCGGCCGCACGGCCCGTCGACGGCAACGGATCTCCGGCCGCCACGGACACCGCGGCCGTCGCCGACGTCGCGGACGCCGCCGTCTACGACGAAAGCAAGGTCAAGACCCTCTCGTCGCTGGAACACATCCGGCTCCGTACCGGCATGTATATCGGCCGGCTCGGGAACGGCAGCGATCCCGAAGACGGCATCTACGTCCTCCTCAAGGAAGTGATCGACAACGCCGTGGACGAGTTCATCATGGGCCACGGCAGGCAGATCGACGTGTCCATCGAAGACAACCGGGTCCGCGTCCGCGACTACGGCCGCGGGATTCCCCTCGGCAAGGTCGTGGAGTGCACTTCGATCATCAACACGGGCGCCAAGTACAACGACGAGGTCTTCCAGTTCAGCGTGGGACTGAACGGCGTAGGCGCCAAGGCGGTCAACGCCCTTTCCGTCGATTTCTGCGTCGTGGCCTACCGGGGCGGACGGTACGCGGAAGCGGTGTACGAGCGGGGGCAGTTGCTCGGCCAGAACGAAGGCGCCGCGGACGAGCCGGACGGCACCTATGTCGAATTCCTGCCCGACGAGGAGATCTTCGGGGAATACGCCTTCCAGCCGGACTACGTCGAACGCCGCATGTGGAATTACGCCTGCCTGAACAGCGGCCTCCGCCTGGTCTTCAACAGGAAGCGCTTCGTTTCCAGGTACGGCCTGCTGGACTTCCTCAAGGCCGAGGTGGGCGAGAACGTCCTCTACGAGCCCTCATACCACAAGAGCCAGTACATCGAGTTCTCCTTCACGCACACCACGAATTACGGCGAGACGCTCTTCTCCTTCGTGAACGGCCAGTACACCGCGGACGGCGGGTCCCACCAGAGCGCGTTCCGCGAGGGCATACTCAAGGGCGTCAACGAATACTTCAAGAAGAACTACGGCGGGGTGGACGTGCGGGAGTCCATCGCGGGCGCCATCGCCATCAAGCTGAAGGAACCCATTTTCGAATCCCAGACCAAGAACAAGCTGGGCAATACCGATATCCGGGGCTGGCTCGTCTCCGAAATCCGCAGCGCTGTGGTGGACTTCCTGCACAAGAACCAGGAGTCCGCCCAGAGGATCCAGGAGAAGATCACCCAGAACGAGCGCCTGCGGAAGGAACTGAACGCCGTCAAGAAGGAAGCCCGCGAGGCGGCCCGGCGCATCGCCATAAAGATCCCCAATTTCAAGGACTGCAAGTACCACTTCGATCACGCGAAGTTCGGGGAGGATTCCTCGATCTTCATCACCGAGGGGCCTTCGGCCGCCGGTTCCATGGTCTCGGCGCGGGACCCGCTCACCCAGGCGATCTTCGGACTCAAGGGCGTGCCGCTGAACGTCTACTCCCGCACGCGGGCGGCCATCTACAAGAACGAGGAACTCTACAATCTCATGATGGCCCTCGGCATCGAGGACGGGATATCGAACCTGCGGTTCAACAAGGTGATCATCGCGACCGACGCCGATTACGACGGCTACCACATCCGCAATCTCCTGATGACCTTCTTCCTGAGCTATTTCGAGGAGATGGTGCTCGCGGGCCACGTCCACATTCTCGAAACCCCGCTCTTCCGGGTGCGCAACACGAAGGAAACCGTATACTGCTACAGCGAGAAGGAGCGGAACGCGGCTCTGGACAGGATACGGGGGGCGGAAGTGACCCGGTTCAAGGGACTGGGCGAGATCTCGCCCGGCGAGTTCGGCCAGTTCATCGGTGCCGACATGCGGCTCGTGAAGGTCAACGTCCGTTCCATCCACAGCATACCGGAAACCCTCACCTTCTACATGGGCAAGAACACGCCCGAGCGCAGGGACTACATCGTGGAGAACCTGCTGGACGAAGTATAGGACCCCATGGCCTACGCCGATACCCTCTTCGAAGACTACTACCTGAAGTACGCCTCCTATTTCATCAAGGACCGGGCGATTCCGGAGATCGACGATGGACTCAAGCCCGTGCAGCGCCGCATTCTGCATACCCTCTTCGAGATGGACGACGGGAAGTTCCACAAGGTCGCCAACGTGGTGGGCCAGACCATGCGGTACCATCCCCACGGGGACCAGTCCATCTTCGGCTCGCTGGTCAATCTCGCGAACAAGGACATGTTCATCGAGAAGCAGGGGAATTTCGGCTCGACCCTCACCGGCGACCCCGCCTCGGCGGCCCGGTACATCGAGTGCCGCCTGACGCCGCTGGCCAAGGAGGTGCTGCACGATCCGGAGATCACCGAGTACGTGGATTCCTACGACGGCCGCAACAGGGAACCCGTCGCCTTTCCGGCGAAGATTCCCGTCCTCCTTGCCATGGGCGCCGAGGGCATCGCCTCGAGCATGGCGACCCGGATCCTGCCGCACAACCTCATCGAACTCATGGAGGCCCAGATCGCCTGCCTCCGGGACGAGCCCTTCGAGGTCCAGCCCGATTTTCCGACGGGGGGCCTGGTAGACGTCTCGGAATACAATGACGGCAACGGCAAGGTGATGATCCGCGCCCAGTTGGATGTGAAGGATCCCAAGCGCATCGTCATACGCCAGCTGCCCTTCGGTTCGACCACCGAAAGCCTGATCGCGTCCATCGAGGCGGCGGCGAAGAAGAACAAGCTGAAAATCGCCGGCATCTCCGACTTCACGGCGGACGAAGTGGAAATCGAGATCCGCCTGGCCCGGGGCGTCCATTCCGAGGAAACCGTTGACGCCCTCTATGCCTTCACTGACTGCGAGTCCTCCATCTCCACGAACGTGCTGGTCATCCGGACAGGCCACCCGTGCATACTGCCCGTTTCCGACGTGCTCAAGCACAACACGCAGCGGCTCCTGGAGGTTCTCGAAGCCGAACTGAAGATCGAACGGAAGCAGCTGCACGCGAAGCTGCGCGCGAAAACGCTGGAGCAGCTCTTCATCAAGGAACGGATATACAAGCGCATCGAGGAAGTCCGGGAGCAGGAAAAGATCCACGAAGCGATCCGGGCAGGGTTCGAACCCTTCGAATCCAGGGTGAAGGAACTGACGTCCGAGGATATCGATACGCTGCTCGGGGTGCCGATCCGGCGGATCTCCCTGTACGACATCAACCGTGCCAACGAGGAGATGAAGGCCATCCGCAGCCGCCTGCGGGAGATCAGGGATCACCTGGGCCATCTTTCGGCCTACGCGATCACGCTCCTGGAAGGGCTCATCGGGCGGTACCGCGAGGCCTTTCCCCGCAGGACGACCATCACCGCTTTCAAGCGGGTCGACGCCCGGGAGGCGGCGCAGCGGAACCTGGCGCTCAAGTACGACCGGAGCACCGGATACCTGGGGTATGGACTGGGCAGCGGCGACACCCTCTTCGAAGTGTCGCCCTATGACCGGGTCCTCGTGATCCGCAAGACCGGCGCCTACGCGCTCCACGACGAGATCGAACGGCTCTTCGTGGACAAGGGCATGCTGTACTGCGGGTTCGTCGATCCCGACCTGGTGTTCACCATGATCTACCGGGACCGGAAGGGCCATCCCTACGTCAAGCGCTGCAAGCTGGACAAGTTCATTCTGAACCGGGGATACGAGCTCGTGCCCGAGGGTTGCCGTATCCTTCAACTGACCACGGATACCGACGTCACGGCGAATATCACCTACAAGCCCACGCCGCGGATGCGGGTCTTAGAGGAAGCCTTCGCTCTTTCGCTCTTTCCCGTTCGGGGGAACCGGGCCAAGGGCATCCGCCTGGCCCCGAAGGCGCTCAAGGGCGTGAGGCTGACCAGGAAGCCGGAGCAGGCGGAACCCACGGCTCCCCCGGCCGATCCCGGACAAGGCGAGGACTGACATGACCCTGGAAATGCGCATCGGCCTGGGACAGTTCAACGTGCTCACCGACGAGAAACTGGCCTACATCAAGCAGCTCGGCGCAGACGACTTCCTCATGAACACGCCGAAACTGCCGGGCGAGAAGCGCTGGGAGCTGGAGGACCTGGTCGACCTGAAGAAGCGGGCCGACCACGCCGAACTGCGCCTGATGGCCCTGGAGAACGTCCCCATCCCCTTCTACGACAAGGCCATGCTGGGGCTGCCGGGCCGCGACGAGCAGATTGAAAACATGAAGTACACGATCCGGAACATGGGCAAGGCGGGCATTCCCATCCTGGGGTACCACTGGATCCCCAGTTCCGTCTGGCGGACGCCCGATCCCGCCGTGCTCCGCGGCGGGGCGACGGCCACACGGTTCGATTTCGAGGCCCACCGGGACGCGGAACCCACCTTCGGCCGGATCTTCACGGCAGATGAGATGTGGGACAACTACGAATACTACATGTCAAGGATCCTGCCGGTCGCCGAGGAAAGCAACGTCAAGCTCGCCCTGCATCCCGACGACCCGCCCATCCCCATGCTGGGCGGCGTGGCGCGGATCTTCAGCCGCTTCGAGGGCTTCAAGCGGGCCATGGACTCCTTCGACAGTCCGTACCACGGCCTGGATTTCTGCATGGGATGCTGGTCGGAGATGGGGGGTCACGACTACGTGATCAAGGCCATTCGGCACTTCGGCGGCGCGGGCAGGATCATCTACGTCCACTTCCGCGACGTGCAGGGGAACGTGCCCTGTTTCAACGAGTGCTTCATCAACGAGGGGAACGTGGATCCCTACGAGGTCATGCGGACCCTGAAGGAGGTCGGGTTCAACGGGTTCATGATCACCGACCACGTGCCCCGTTTCGTGGACGACACCGACTGGCATCACCGGGGGCGCGCCTACGCCATCGGTTACATGACGGCCATGCTGGAGATGGTGAACAAGCTGCGGCCCGCCTAGCCGTCACCCGCCTAGAGCGAGAACCAGTAGTTGAACTTCAAGAGGAAGATGTTCGAGGGATAGGTGTCGAACAGGTCGTTCAGGTCCTGCCCCGCGTCGAACTCGCCCGTGCCGCCCGAGCGGCTGCGCTGCTGCTGCCACACGAGGAACAGCGTCGAACCCGGCGTATACTCCCACCTCAACACCAGGTTCGACCGGAACTGGCGGAAGTTGAAGTCCGGATCGCCGAAGGAATAGTCGGTCCGGCCGTCCATATTCTCATCCACGCGGTAAGTTTCGTCTGAATCGTCGTAGGCCAACTGGCCGTCCGAAAACAGTTCGAATCGGTCCGCGAACCGGTCGGCCCGTGGGTCCGTAATCCGCTTGAACCGGGCGTAGCGGCCGGCCGATACGAAGGGCTGGCCATAGTACTGGATGGACATGTTGTTGGTGATACTGTAGTTGAGCCGGATACCGATCCCAAGTGTCTTCTGTTCGACGCGGCCCAGCAGATAACGGTCCGCCTGGTAGGTCGGGCCCGCCATGTCGGCCAGGCCTACCTGGTCCGCGTCGTCGAACGTTTCGTTGGACACGTACTGCAATTCGTTCCGGGCGGTGTCGAAAAACGGATTGATACGGATATTCATGGCGTTACTCGGCCGGTACCGCATGGACAGGTACACCCAGCTCGAGTTTCCTGCGTCATCGCGGCGCCGGTTGTGGCCACCGCCGATGCCGAAACTGACCGGCTTGCGTCCATCGGTGTCGACGTCGAAATTGAATTCCACGTTGCCCGGTGATTTCAGGGCCGGCCCGCCGCGCAGGGCGGTGGTGGACAGGCCTTCGATCTCCGAGTTCACGTTGAACCACACCCACCAGTAGTTGTTGAACTGCCCGCCCCCGTTGACGTTGCCGCCCAGGAACTTCCGGTCCCCGCCGAAGGTGAACCCCTGCCACTGGTTCAGGAATACATTGTACTCACGGAAGATCCGGTTCGGTTTTTCAGACCGGTAACCGAACCAGCTGTTTTGCATGAAAACGTCGGCCTGTCGCAGGAATCCCACGTCGTTCAGTTCGAGTCCCGGTGAGCGCCAGGTCCCGGAGATCCCCATGTTCCACGGGCTGTTTCCCGAACGGCCTATGCCGAAGCTGCCACCATGGCCGCTCAGGGCGGTCCGCGTCGAGTCGAGGGCCACGTAGTCGGCGTCGGGACGCTGGTAGTACCGTGCGGAATTGCGTTGCACGCGGGTAATCGCCTCCGGTTCGCCCCGGATGTGGCTGAACGACATGCTCGCGTTGAGCCAGTAGGTCCGGTCGCTCCACTGGTGGCGGAAATCGATCCCGCCCGTGTAGGCCGCCCGGTTGAGGAAATCGAAGTGGGTCCTGTTGTTGTTCCGGTTGGTCGCCGTGAGCATCGTACCCAGCGATGTGCCCCCGTCGTTGAAGTCCTGCTGCAGGCGCGCGATCAGGTAGTTGGTCAGCGGTTCCACGGATTCTTCGCTCCGCGCGCCCTTCGTGTCTATCCGGGCGGCGGTTTCCGCGGTCACCGCGTCCACGATCCCGATGGACAGGCCGTCCGGTGTCTTGCCGGTAATCTTCGCGGCGGCGAGTATGGGCGTATTCCGGGGCTTGTCCATGGTCTGGCCGTCGGAGAGGTCCGGGCTCCGCTGGGGAGACCGGCCGATGCGCCGTGAGTAGAACAACTGATCGTTCCGGAACGGACCGCCGCCGCCTACCTGGAATTCGGTGATGTTCTTCCCTTCGACGAAGAGGGGCCGCCGCTCTTCGAAGAACAGCTCGAAGGCCGACAGGTTGACCCGCGAAGGATCCGCCTCGACCTGGCCGAAGTCGGGGTTCACGGCCAGGTCCATGGTGATGTTGCCGGCGAGCCCGATCTTGCCGTCCAGTCCGATGCGCCCGTCGGTGCGCTGGCCGTCGCGGAAGGGGTTCTGTGCTTCGGCCTGGAACCGGTTCAGGTCGCCCACGACGTAGGGCAGGATCTCGATCCGGTGGGAAGATTCGATCCCTTCCAGGCCGCGCAGTTCACCGAACAGGCTGACCCAGCCCGGCGAATTCCGGTGGATGTGCTGCCAGCCTGAACGCTCCTCGCGGCGGTACAGCCTTCTTTGTACCTGCAGGCCCCATACCTGTCCCTCCTCGCCGGAGAACCGCAACTGGCTTAAGGGTATGCGCATCTCGGCGAGCCATCCATCTTCGTCGATGGTGGACGCTCCGAACCATACGGGGTCCCAGCTCGGGTCCCAGTCGTTGCCGTCGTTCGATATGGCCTCGTCGCCCCGCCCGCCGGAGGCGGTCAGCGTGAAGGAAAATGCCGTGCGCTTGTCGTGGTAGCTGTCGAAATGGATCTCCACCCAGTCGTTGTCCCAGTCGTCCCGCCGGGTCACGCGGTTGGTAATCCGGTCCGGTTCGGTATCGAAGGCTCGGATCAGCACATAGAGGTTATGATCGTCGAAAAGGATCTTGAAGGCCGTCTGTTGCGTAGGCTCCCCGCCGTCATCGGGATCCAGCTGTGTAAAGTCGCCGGACCACTCCACGTCGTTCCAGGCCGGATCATCGCCCCTGCCGTCGATGTCGGGGGGCAGCGACGTGAGGTGCCGGGTATTGTACACCCGTTTTTCCGGCGCCGGCTGGCGTGCTTCGGATTCCACGGGTCCCAGTATGATCAGGGCGGACAGGGTGATCGTCCACCGATGCAGTCTGTTCAGAAACAAGGTATGTCCTCCAGCCATTTGTGGGTCCTCGCCGACCATCGATTCACGCGCTGCATCTAAGACAGGGAAACGACCTGAATGGTTGCGTTTTTTCGAGGCCCTCGGTTCTCACGCAACGACATCGAACGGCGAGACGTACTGCATACATTCCTCCGGTCCATCCTATTCACAAAACCTGTCCGATTTTCCCCTCCGCGGATGCACTTGTAATTTCTCCCCGGCCGGCGGAGTGCGCCCACACACCCGCATCCTTCATTTAATATGCTTTTGCCTATCGGGAATCACGGCTGCATATTATCGTTCAGGCGGCACCATTGCCGCCCGTCGCGCCTTCCGGTTTTTCGCCGCTGCGCGCGGCCGTACCCCGCAGCCGTACATCGCATTGCGCGGAGATCCCACATGCCCGGTGGTCGACCGAACGTACTCTTCATCATGACCGACCAGATGCGGGCGGACTGCATGTCCGGCGTCGGCCACTCCGTGGTCCGGACGCCCCATCTCGACCAACTCGCCTCTGAAGGCGTCCTCTTCCGGCGGGCCTACGTGCAATCGGCGGTCTGCGGTCCCAGCCGCATGTGCTTCTACACGGGCCGGTATCCCCACGCCAACCGGTCTCCCTGGAACGAAGTGCCCTTGCCCGCGGACGAGAAGACCATGGGCCACTTCTTCGACGAGGCGGGTTACCGTGCGGCCCTCTGCGGCAAGACGCACTACACCCCCGATCCCTTCGGCGATCCCGGGGCGCAACCTGAACAGGGGTTCCGCCGCGCGGCCCTGGCCGGCCTGGAAACCTGGGAGCTGAACGAATCCAGGGGGGAGGGCTGGCTGGCCTATCTCAGGAGCAAGGGGTACGCCGAAGATGTCATCGCCGATCCTTTCGCGGTGGAAATGCCCGCGGATGCCGACCGGGATCATTCCGCCTACCCCACGCGTTTCAGGCGGGAGGACAGCGATACCGCCTTCATGACGGACCGGGCCATGGCCTTCATGGACGACGCCGGGGATTCGCCCTGGTTTTTGCACCTCTCCTACTTCAAGCCCCACCTGCCCATCGTGGCGCCCCATCCTTACAACGCGCTGTACGATCCCGCCGATTCCCCCGCGCCGAACCGGTCTTCGGCGGAACTGGAGCGTCCCCATCCCTTCCACGTCCCCTACCGGATCGAACGGGGCGGCGTGGCCTACGACGACGAGGACGTGTGGCGGCAGCGAAGGGCGACCTACTACGGGCTGATCACGGAGATCGACGACCATCTGGGCAGGCTGTTCTGTTTCATGAAGGACCGGGGGCTCTGGGAGGACACGCTGATCATCTTCACCTCCGATCACGGAGAATACGTGGGCGACCACTGGATGTTCGAGAAGGAGCTCTTCTACGACGAGGCGTACAACGTGCCCTTCATCGTCCGCGATCCCCGGTCCTGCGCGGACGCCACGCGCGGGAGGACGATGAACGAGTTCGTCGAGTCTCTGGACGTCCTGCCGACCTGCCTGGAGGTGTGTGGAATCGGCGGAACGGACGGACCCGGCGGTGCCGGCGCACCGGGCATGCCGCCCGCCCTGCAGGGACGGTCCCTCGTTCCCCTCCTGCGGGGCGAACGTCCGACCGACTGGCGCGAAGCGGTATTTGCGGACTGGGACTTCCGGTTCTACTGGACACCGAAGAAGCTCGGCATCCAGCCGGAGAGGTGCCGGGGATGGATGGTGCGGGACGACCGGTTCAAGTACTGGCACTTCAACGGCATGCCGGACGTGCTCTTCGACCTGGAACGGGATCCCGGCGAACTACGTAACGTGGCCGAAGATCTGCGCTATGCAGACGCGGTCCGGGATCTGCGCGTGAAACTGCTGGACTGGCGCATGTCCAACGAGGACGTGAGCCGGGTCGCGTGGACCTATGCGCGCCGCCCCGGATTCGGACACGATCCCTTCACGGCGTAAGCAGTCCGCCTGGTCCGCCGCACAAGGTAACGGAGCCGAAATGAGCCGGTTGTTCTTCCTCGCCAGGAGATTCGTCGCAGGGGAATCCCTCGAGGCCGCGGTCGACGTCGTCCGGTCGTTGAACGGCGACGGGCTCGACGTGACCCTGAACATGCTCGGCGAAGCGACCCGTGAACGCGAAGAGGCGGACGAGGCCGTCCGCCAGTATCTTATCATGCTGGACCTGATCCGGGACGGCGCGCTCCAGGCCAATATCTCCGTCAAGCTCACCCACCTGGGACTGGATATAGACGAAGCGTACTGCTTAGACAACCTGGGCCGGATCCTTGAAGCCGCGAAGGAACGGGACATCTTCGTACGGCTGGACATGGAAGGCTCGCCCTACACGCAGCAGACCCTGGATATCTTCTACAACCTGTACGACCTTCACAGGAACTCCGGCGTGGTGATCCAGGCCATGCTGCTGCGCAGCCCCCACGACATCTTCGTGCTCAACAAGATCGGAGCCCGCGTGCGGCTGTGCAAGGGATCCTACCGGGAACCCTCCGACCTGGCCCTGCAGCGGATGCCCAACATCCGCGGCGCGTTTCTTTCGATGACGGAACAGCTCCTGCGGGACGGCCACTATCCCGCTTTCGCGACGCACGACGATTACCTGATCGAGGGCGTGATACGGTACGCCGAGCAACTGGAAGTCCCGCGGGACGGCTTCGAGTTCCAGATGCTCTATGGCCTGCGTCCGGGATTCCAGAAGGAAATGCGCGCAAGGGGTTTCCGCATGCGTGTCTACGTGCCCTTCGGAACGGAGTGGATGCCCTATTTCTACCGGAGGCTCAGGGAACGCAAGGAGAACGTATGGTTTGTCCTGCGCAACCTGGTCCGAAGCTGAGACCGGTTCCCGGTCGGGCAAATCGGGCGTATACTTCAATTCCATCCTTTTGCGGTAACATACACTTTCCATTCGAGGTCTAAGTTGGTAGGCGCGATGACCTGACGATCTTCATTCCGGGGCCCATCGCAAGAAACCCTCAGCTTACCGGATGGGAGGTGCTTTATGTTTACGCTCGCGTATAGAGTCTTTGCCGTTGCCGCCGTGCTCATCCTGCTCCCCGCCGACCTCACGGGTTTTCACCGGGACGCTTTCGCAGAGGTCAGGCATTACACTAAAACAGTTGCTTTTGAACCGGGCGGCCACCTGGGCATAGAAACCGGCAGGGGCAGTCTTGAACTGTCGTCATGGGACCGTAACGAGGTGGAAATAGTCGCCCGTATCGAGTCACCCTTCGAAATCAACCCCGACTACGCGAGTAAGATCGTAACGGCGCTGAGCATCGAAGTGGAGGGATCCGGACGATCGTTGCGGATCCGGTCCGACTATGATGATATTCCCAGTTACAAACGATGGTTCATCAGTATCCGGCATATCCCCTATGTCCACTACGAAATTCGAACGCCGCGCCGCATCCATCTGGATTTGGACGTCCGCCACACGGACACGAGAATCCAGGACGTCGAAGGCGCGATTCGCATCAATGCGCATTACAGCGAAGTAACGGGTACGGACTGGACGGGCCTGACACGCCTGGACTTGGATCACGGTACGCTTCGGCTGACGGAGTTGGAAGGCGCCGTCGAACTGGACGCTCGGCACGCAGATGTGCGCATGGAAGCAACGCAACTCAGCGGCGATACGCGGATACGCGCACACCGGGGCCAGACGGTACTGTACCTGCCCCGCCATCAGGGACTCGACCTCTACTCCGACGTCAGCCACCAAAGCGACCTGGATTCCGATTTCGAGATTTCGACCCGGGTGTCACAACGCGACGAAGGCATCATCGCCGGCACGATCAATGGGGGCGGCTCGTTGCTCGAACTCCGTGGCGACCATACCAGATTCCGATTGAGAAGCAGCGATCCGTAATTCGGATCATTGAGGCCCACCGCCTTGACCTCTAAGCACGCCGTTACCCGGTACCTCGACCGGGCGCGGCGTGCCCGCGGCACCGCTCCTTAACCGCTCCAGCGAGACGATACGGATCTGCCCTCCTGCGGCGCGCCGTGCCCATGTGCGCCATTTCCGCGGTATAATCATTGACAACGCCACAGCCGTAATACCATATAATTCGTAAACCATTCGCGGCTGTTTCATATTTCGCGACGATCGAGTATAGGTCCAGGGCGTGCGCCAGTCCAGGACGTGCACCAGTCCAGGACGTGCACCAGTCTGGCCCGCGGATTCAACATCCGCATCGACAACAACATTACCCGTTTTGGCAGACCCAAGGCGCAGTTTCGGAAGTGAGCGGATCGAGGGGCCATGCTCATCCTCGGAATCGATACCTCCTGCGATGAAACCGCGGCCGCTGTCGTACGCGATGAAACGACGGTCCTGTCCAACGTAATCTCCTCGCAGGGCATACACGTCGAATACGGGGGCGTCGTGCCGGAACTGGCCTCCCGGGCCCACCTGGCCCTTCTGCTGCCTGCGATCGAATCGGCCCTGCAGCAAGCTTCCTGCGAACCCAACGGCCTGGACGCAATCGCCGTGACCTACGGCCCCGGACTTGCGGGCTGCCTGCTGATCGGACTTTCCACGGTCAAATCCATCGCGATGGCCATGGACAAACCCCTGGTCGGCGTGAACCACATCGAAGGCCACGTGTTCGCGGGACGCCTGGCGGACGGGGAGCTCGCCCCTCCCTTCATCGCGCTCGTCGTATCCGGCGGACACACGCAGCTGGTGCTTGTCGAGGACTGGGGCCGTTACAACATCCTGGGCAATACGCGCGACGATGCGGCCGGCGAGGCCTTCGACAAGGTCGCCAGGCTGATGCGGATCGGGTATCCCGGCGGTCCCGTCATCGACCGGTTGTCGCGGGACGGAGATCCCGGGTTCCTGGACTTTCCCCGGACCTACCTCGATCCCGACGGCTTCGAGTTCAGTTTCAGCGGCCTCAAGAACGCCATACGCATGTATCTTTCGGGACAGGCCGAAGCGGAGATCGACCGCGACCGCGCCCACATCGCCGCGTCCTTCCAGGAAGCCGTCGTAGACGTGCTGGTCGACAAGTCCGTGGCCGCCGCCGCGGCCGCAGGAGTGGACGCCATTCTGATCACGGGAGGTGTGGCGTGCAACAGCCGGCTGCGCGAGCGGATGACCGAAAGGGGCGCCGAATCGGGGCGCCGGGTGGTCTATCCCCCACCCATTCTGTGCACGGACAACGGCGCCATGATCGCGGCGGCCGGAGCTTACCGGTTTCGCAAGGGGCAGCGGGACGGACTCTCGCTTTCCGTCCAGCCCCGCGCGCGCCTGGCGGATCTAACCGGCGCCGGGATGAACGGCGGGACAGCGCGGCCATGAACCGTATCGCGTCATTCTTCAGGTTCGACGAACACAAAACGGACTGGCGGACCGAGGCCACCGGCGGCCTGACCACCTTCATGACGATGGCCTATATCGTGGCGGTAAACCCCGCCATGCTGTCGGAGGCGATGGGCCAGGCGTTGTTCGGAGAACTCCTGTTCGCCACGTGCGCGTCCGCCGCCATCGGCACGCTTTTGATGGCGCTGCTGGCGAACTACCCCTTCGCCCTGGCGCCCGGCATGGGGCTCAACGCCTTTTTTACCTATACCATCGTGCTGGGCATGGGGGTGGACTGGCGTATCGCGCTCGCCGTGGTGCTGGCGTCGGGTCTCCTGTTCCTGTTGTTGACCATACTGCGCGTTAGGGAAGCCATCATCACGGCGGTGCCCGAACCGCTCAAGCGCGCGACGGCGGCCGGCATCGGACTGTTCATTGCGTTCATCGGTCTCAGGAACGCCGGCATCATCGTGGACGATCCGGTCACCTTGGTGGACCTGGGGGACGTGCGTTCCTGGCCTTTCGCGCTGACGCTCGTCGGTATGGCGGGTATCGGCGTCATGCTTGCCCGGGGTATTCGCGGTGCGATCCTGCTGGGTGTCGCCGGGGTCGCTTTCCTGGCCATGGTCATCGGTGAAGTTCCCTGGCCCGCAGGCGTGGTCAGCCTGCCCGCCTGGCCCGCCACCCTCTTCGGGGAGGCGATCGTCCACCTGCCGTACACCCTGGACACGATGTTTCTCCATCTCGTCTTCGCCTTTCTGTTCGTGGACCTGTTCGATACCATGGGTACACTGGTCGGCCTCTCGGAACGCTCGGGTTTCCTGGACTCTCAGGGCCGGCTGCCCCGGGCCAACCGCGCGCTGCTGGCGGACTCCGTCGGGTCGGTTTTCGGCAGCGTGCTGGGCTCATCGACCGTGACCACCTACATCGAGAGCGCCACCGGCATATCTTCCGGTGCGCGGACGGGATTCGCCAGCCTGGTCGTCGCTTTCCTGTTCCTCGGCACGTTGTTCGTGGCACCCCTGGTCGAATCCATACCGGTTTTCGCCACCGCGCCGGCCCTGATCGTAACGGGCGTGCTGATGATGGCCGCGGCGGCGCGGGTGAACTGGAGCGACGTGACGGAAGCGGTCCCCGTGTTCCTGACGTTGATTTCGATCCCGTTGACCTTCAGCATCGCCGACGGGCTGGCCGTGGGTTTCGTCGCCTATCCGGTCATCAAGAGGCTGAGCGGCAAGGGCGCGGACGTGCATCCACTCGTCGACGTCCTGGCGCTTGTATTTATCGCACGTTACGTTTTCATGGAGTGATCTGAAGTTTACGGGCCTGTACCAGTGGCCTCCATTCACCACCAGCTACCGTGGGGAGGTATTCATCATGCGCATTACGAGCGTGGTTCTGCTCTTGCTGTTCAGTGTATGGCCGGCGGCGGCCCAGGAAACCGGCAGTCTGTCCGGCAGGATCGCCACCGAAGACGGCATGGCACTGTTCGGCGCCAATGTCTCTGTCGCGGGCGACGCGATCGAAGGCCTGCGAGGAACGACGACCGACGGAGAGGGTGCGTTTCGCATCGACGGCCTTCCGCCCGGCGTTTACGAAGTGATCGCTTCCTTCCTCGGTTACGAATCAGTCACCACGGCCGGCGTGATGATCCGCGGCGGCGAAACCACCACGCTGGACATCGGCCTGGCGGCAACGACGCTGATCGGCGAGCAGGTCGTGGTTTCCGCGTCGCGCAAGCAGGAGAAGCTGCTCGACGCGCCGGCCTCCATTTCCGTGGTCGAGCTGGACGAGATCATGGACCGCCCCGCCCTGTCGGTAACCGACTACATCAGTGACCTGAGCGGCGTGGACCAGGCCAAGGTAGGCGTTTCCCAGAGTTCCACCGTGATACGGGGATTCAACCGCACGTTCACGGGATCCCTCCTGCAGATGGTGGACAACCGGATCGCGCGCATCGCCTCCCTCCGGCTCAACATGGCCAGTTCCATTCCCTTGACGAGCGAGGACATCCAGCGCATCGAGGTCGTCCGGGGACCGGGGTCCGCCCTCTACGGCCCCAACAGCGCCAACGGGGTCATGCACATCGTGACCCGTTCGCCCATCGGTTCGGAGGGCAACGCCCTTTCCCTGTTCGGCGGCGAACGCAGTCTCCGCAAGGCGACCTTCCGGCACGCCAGCAGCGTCGACGGCAAAATAGGTTTCAAGGTTTCGGGCGAGTACTCGAAGGCCCGCGAATGGGAATATGACGACCCTGCGGAGGTCATCCCGAGGGACAAAGACAATGAACGCCTGCTCGGAGAAATCCGCGTCGACCTTCGTCCGACCGACGACCTGTCCATCATCGGATCGGCGGGGTATTCCCGGTTCAAAATCATCCAGATGACCGGGCAGGGCGCGGCCCAGGCCGTCGACTGGTCCACTCGTTTCTTTCAGGCCCGCTCGCAATACAAGGGATGGTTCGCACAGATCTTTCTCAACATGAACGACGCGGGCGATACCAAGCTCCTCCGGACCACCCAGCCCATCGTGGACACCTCGCGGTTGACCGTGATGCAGCTTCAGCACAACTTTGCGCTGGGCGCCAGGCAGCAGTTCACCTACGGCGCGGACGTGCTGCTGACCCGGCCCAACACCGGGAATACGACCCACGGCCAGTTCGAAGACCGCGACAACCTGGACGAATACGGGTTCTACGTGCAAAGCGAAACGAACCTGAACGACCAGGTCAGCCTGATGCTGGCCGGCCGGCTGGACGAACACAGCAAGAACGAAGACCCGGTGTTCTCGCCCCGGGCGGCCCTGGTCTACAAGCCTTCGACGGAAAGCACGCTCAGGCTGACGTACAACCGGGCCTTCGGCACGCCCAGTTCCGTGCATTACTTTCTCGATCTGATCGCGGGTTCCGATCCATTCGGCCTGGGCGCGAACTTCGGCGCACTGGGTCTGGGGCCGGACCGCACCATCGATCTGCGCACGCAGGGCGTCAACTCGCAGTTCACGTTCCGGCGCGGAGACAACGGCCTGCCCATGTACCGGTCGCCCTTCGCCCCCGTGGCGGGACTTCCCGCGGACACCTATCTGCCCATGAACGATCCGGCCAGCACCAATCTCCTCTGGGGCGTGGCCCGCGGGGCCGTGCTGGCGCAGCTTACGCCGCAGCTCCAGGGGCTGGCGGTCCCCATCATCACGCAGTACCTGATTTCGCTAGGGCTTCCGGCTCCGAACGCCGCGCAGCTGGCGGTCCAGCAGGCGGCGCAACTGGCCGCCGCTTTCCCGGGCGTCATCCCGTCGGCCCTGCCGGGGCTCACGAACGCACTGGGCGTACTGGACACGGGGACGGGTGCCTTCAATCCCGTCGATCCGGCGTCGGTCCGGAACATCGACCCGATGAGACCGTCCATTACCGAGACGTTTGAAGTGGGTTACAAGGGCGTCGTCGGCAACAAGCTGGTGCTGACCGCGGATTTCTACCGCAACAAGATCCACGATTTCATCAGTTCCATACACATCGTGACCCCCAACGTGTTCCTGGATCCCGGTCCGCTGGCCACGGCCCTTGGCGCCGGTATCGCACAGCAACTGGCCCTGCCGGAGAACGCGCAGCTGGCCGGGGCCCTCGCGGTGATCGATGATCCGGCGACGGGCGTGGGCGGCGACGGAAACGGATCGCCGGTGGACGAACTGACCCGGATCTTCGTGGGCACGGCTGCCGCGATCCCTTACGGCACGGTGACCCCGGAGGAAGCCTCCGACCCCAATGCCGTGATGCTGACCTACCGCAACTTCGGTGAGGTTTCGTACTACGGCACAGACCTCGGGTTCTCCTATTATCCCAGCGACACCTGGAACCTGTCGGGAAGCTATTCCTTCATCAATGAGAACCTGTTCGAGAAGGTGGACGGCATCGACGACATACCTTTGAACGCGCCAAAGCACAAGCTGTCCCTGGCGCTCGACCTGAAGCCGTCCGGCCTGCCGCTCAACCTCGGCGCCCGCATGCGGTACCGCGGCGCTTTTGAAATGGCCGACGGCGTCTACGTCGGCGACGTGGAATCCCATACGGTCGTGGACTTGAGCGCTTCCTATGGTTTCTCGAATGTCACGTTCAGCGTTGAGGCCAGCAATCTGCTCGACAAGCAGTACCAGGCCTTCGTCGGAGCGCCGATGATCGGGCGTCTGGTCATGGCGGGTCTGGCGGTGCGTTTCTGATCGCCATCGGGTGATAATTCGCTTGACAAATCCGCGTATGTTCATATTCTATAAGTAATTAGGTAGTTGTAAACGGATCCACCGCGCCGGCCCGAAACAAAGGATGATTCGTGTCGGCGCGAGGTCCTTTTCCCCCGGCACATATCGGCAGGAAGGAACCGGTCCCATGCGCCTGGCAAGTGTATTGTTGGTCCTGGTCATGACGGCGGTCCCGGTGGCGGCGCAGGAAACGGGCAGCCTGACCGGCAGGATCGCTTCGGAGAGCGGGGTGTCGCTCTTCGGCGCCAACGTCGTGGTCAAGAGCCCTGTGATCGAAGGACTGCGGGGATCGACGAGCGACAGCCGGGGCATGTACCGCGTAGACGGACTTCCCGCCGGGGAGTACGAGGTCACCGTTACTTTCCTGGGTTACGTGTCGGACACCGCGACCGGGGTCCTGGTTCAACGCGGCGCGCGCACGGAACGGGATTTCGTCCTGGCCGCTACGGCGCTCGTGGGCCAGGAGATCGTGGTTTCGGCTTCCCGCAAGCAGGAGAAAGCGCTGGACGCCCCGGCGTCCGTCGAAGTGGTCGAGATGAAGGACATCCGGGACTCCCAGGCGCTGTCCGTCGACGAACACATCAAAAACCTCAGTGGCGTGGACCACGCGAAGACGGGCATCGTACAGGCCAGCACGGTGATCCGCGGTTTCAACGAAGCGCTGTCGGGCCTCCTGCTCACGATGGTGGACAACCGCCTCGCGCGGATCCCGTCGCTGCGGATCAATTCCTTCCACATCATACCCATCACCAGCGAGGACATCGAACGGATAGAAATCGTCCGCGGTCCCGGTTCGGCGCTCTACGGCCCCAACAGCTCCAACGGCGTGATGCACATCATTTCCCGGTCCCCCTTCGGATCGGAAGGCAACTTCGTGTCCCTCTCCGGAGGGGAACGCGGCCTGCGGAAGGCGTCCTTCCGCCATGCCAGCAGCTTAAACGACATGATCGGGCTCAAGATTTCGGGGAAATACCTGAAGGCCCGGGACTGGGAACACCACGATCCCGCCGAGGTCGTGCCGCGCAACCTCGACGTCGGGGGCCAGTACGGAGAGATCAGGGTCGACGTCCGTCCTTCGGAGGACCTGACGTTCATCGGTTCGGCAGGATATTCCAAGAGCTCCAGCATCCAGATGACCGGGCAGGGCTCGGCCCAGGGCAGGGACTGGGTGTACAGCTATCTCCAGGGCCGCATGCAGTACAGGGGCTGGTTCGGCCAGTTCTTCTACAACAAGAGCGACGCGGGGGCTACCCAGTTGCTGCGTACCGGCGACGGCGTGGTGGACAAGTCGTCGTTGACCGTGATGCAACTGCAGAACTCCTCGGATATCGGCCTGCGCCAGCAGTTCATCTACGGCGTGGACCTGCTGCTGACCCGTCCGCGGACCGGAGGGACCATACACGGCGCCTACGAGGACGATGACGACACCGACGAATTCGGGGTCTACCTCCAGAGCGAGACCCGGTTCACCGACCAGGTGAGCCTGATGCTCGCAGGCCGCCTCGACCGGCACAGCAGGCTGGACAACCCTGTATTCTCACCACGCGCGGCCGTAGTGATGAAACCCAATCCGGAAAACACGTTCAGAGTCACCTACAATCGGGCGTTCAATACGCCCACGGTTACCACGATGTCGCTAGACATCAGGGCGGTTGTCGACGCGTTCGAATTCGGCGACTTTTTCGGAGGGCTGGGCCTGGGTCCGGACAACTCCATCGACATCCGGTCGTACGGCGCGCGCAATCCTTTTACCTTCCGCCGCGACGAGAGCGGCCGGCCCATGTACCGGTCGCCCTTCGCCATCACGGCCGGGCTTTCCAGGGATACCTACCTGCGCCTCGACGATCCGGACGCGAACAACCTGCTGTGGAGTGCCGCAAGGGAACTCGTGGTCGCGGAGTTGATCCAGCAACTGGGTAACGACAGCGGCGGCCTGGTCACGCCCGAACTGGCTGCCCAGTTCACCGGCGTGATACCCGAGCGTCTCCACGGCCTGACGAACAGCCTGCAACTGCTCAACCCCGAAACGCAGGGATTCGATCCGTACGACGTCTCGGCGGTCCAGGACATCGACAAGATCCGGCCGACCATCTCGCAGACCCTCGAGTTCGGGTACAAGGGCATTGTTCGGAACAAGCTGGTGCTCGCGGCCGATTTCTACCGCACGCAGATGAACGACTACACCCTGCCGCTCTGGATCTTCACGCCCTCGGTGTTTCTCGACGAAGGTTCCATCCGAAGTGCCTTGAACCAGGGCATCGCCGACTACCTGGCGGACCCCGCGAACGCGCAGCTGGCCGGCCTGGTCACCTTGCTCGACCAGCCGGCGCTCGGCGGCAACGGGAACGGCGACCACGCCGATGAGATAAACGGATACGTCGACCAGATCGCGGACGGCGCCGCGATGATTCCCTTCGGTACCGTTACGCCCGAGCAGGCATCCGACCCGACGGCCGTCGCCCTGACCTACCGGAATTTCGGCGACGTCACGGTCTACGGCGCCGACCTGGGGTTATCCTGGTTCCCCAACCGGTCGTGGCACATAACGGGCAGTTACTCGTATATACACCGGAACCTGTTCGAGAACGTGGAGAACCTCGGAGACGTCCCCTTGAATTCCCCGAAGCACAAGTTCAGCGGAGGCGTTACGTACCGCCCCTCCGGGATGCCCCTGACCCTGGGCGGCAAGATCAGTTACCGCGGTTCCTTCCCGATGCTGGACGGCGTCTATGCGGGTCCCGTTGACGCCTACGCCGTGGTGGACGCCAACGCCGCCTACCAGTTCTCCGCGATCACCTTCAGCGTGGAAGCCAGCAACCTGCTGAACACGAAGTACCGCGCCTTCGTCGGCGCTCCGGAAATCGGTCGGCTGCTTTCCGCGGGCGTGGCCGTGCGGTTCTGATCCACTTCCATTAAATCGAAACTATATTCGGGGTTTTTCGTGCAATCCAATATGGACTTTGGACGCGCGCGGTAAGGCCTTCGTCCGGTGCGCGGGACGCGGGGTCCTGTCCAATATTGGCTTGACACGGAGTGCGGCCGACCGTATGATGTGTCCATCCTCAAGGAGACCGAAAATGCCACATCGGTTGCGGTATATACTGGCGATTCTGTGCCTGCTGGCCACGCCTGCGGACGCGCTCGCGCAGGGAGAATACTTCGGTCGGAACAAGGTCCAGTACCGCGACTTCAAGTGGGAAATCATCACCACGCCCCACTTCGAAATCTACTACTACCAGGGAGAGGAAGAGGCCGCCTACGATGCCGCCCGGATGGCGGAGCGTTCGTATAACCGCCTGAGCCGTATCCTGCAGCACCGGTTCAGCAACAAGATCCCGATCATCCTGTACGCCTCCCATACCGATTTCCAGCAGACCAACGTCCTGCCCGGCTTTATCAGCGAGGGCACCGGCGGCGTGACGGAGTTTAACAAGAACCGCATACTGCTGCCCTTCACGGGATCCTACGCGGAACTGGAACACGTACTCACCCACGAACTCGTTCACGCCTTCCAGGGAGACGTGATCTACGGCGCGGGCCCGGGGGTCTCCATCCTGAATCCCATGGCCTTCGTCGCCCCGCTGTGGTTCATGGAGGGCATGGCCGAATACCTGTCGCTCGGCCGCATCGACGCCTATACCCACATGTGGCTGCGCGACGCGGCGCTGCAGGGCTATCTGCCCCCGACCATCCCCGCCATGGACTACAGTTTCGGCGTCTACCGGTTCGGCCAGGCGCTGTTCGCCTACATCGGCGACCGGTATGGAGATCGGAAGATCGGCGAGATACTCCGCAAGACCGCCCGCATGCGGAACGTGAACGAAGCCTTCCGCTCGTCCATCGGCAAGGACATCGAAAGGCTGTCCGACGAGTGGAACGAGCATGTGCGCAAGACCTATCTGCCGCAGATCGAGGATTACGAAAAGCCGCAGGCCTTCGCCCGTCAGCTGACCGACGTCCGGGAATCCAGGGCGGGCCTGCATCTCGCCCCGGCGATTTCACCGCGGGGCGACAAGCTGGTCTTCATTTCCAACCGGAGCCTGTACAACGATATCTACCTGGCCTCCGCCATCAACGGCGAGATCATCTCCAAGTTGGTCGAAGGCGAGCGCTCGGCCGATTTCGAGTCCCTCCGGTTCTTTTCCACGTCCATTTCCTGGTCGCCCGATGAGCAGTACATCGCCTTCCCGGCCAAGGTGGGGGCGCGGGACGCCCTGTATATAATGGACGTCAGAAGGAAGAAGGTGATCCGGCGCATCAAGGTCAACCTCGACGGCGCCACGTCGCCGAGCTGGTCGCCGGACGGCAGCAAGCTGGTCTTCGTCGGGCTCCAGGGAGGGCAGTCCGACCTGTACGTGGTGGATGCCGAGGGCGGGAGCCTGAAGGCCCTTACCCGGGACCGGTACACGGACCGGGACCCCGTATGGTCGCCGGACGGCAGGACGATCGCCTTTTCCACGGACCGGGGCGTCGTGACCGATTTCCGAACGCTCACCTTCGGATACCAGCAGCTGGCGCTGTATGACCTGGAAACGGGAGAGGTCGAGAAGATCCCGGACCAGATCGGCAAGAGCATTTCACCGCAGTGGTCGGCGGACGGCAGCAAAATCGCGTTTATTTCCAATCGCACCGGCGTGTCCAACATATTCATCCGGGACATGGAGAACGGCGAGACCTACCAGATCACCAACGTACTGACCGGGGTGACCAATGTAACCGCCGCCGGTCCCGCCATCAGCTGGGCGCAGAAGTCGGACCGCCTGGTCTTCTCCGCCCTGTCCTGGGGGGGGTTCGACCTGTTTGCCATCAGCGACCCGGTGTCGTTGATGAAGGAACCTTACGACCACGAAAAGGCGGCGAAGCCCGGTGCGTCGCCCGATGCGCAGCAACTGGCGCCGCCCTTGAGAACCGAACCGCCGGAAGAAATCGCTTCCACGGACGTGGAAAGATCATTGGAAGAAACCGCTATCGGGGACGCGGAGGGTACTTCGCCGGCAGTGACGGAGGACGCCGCGCCATCCACTTCGCCGGACGCCTCATCCGAGGCGGGACAACCGGCCGGGAACCCGGAACGGGAAAAGGTGACCACGATCCAGACCGTGCTTACCGCGCCGCCGGACACGACGTCCGCCGCGGAGTCCGCTGAGGAGTCGGCCGCGCCCGGGGAGATGCCCGGATCGCCGACGGGTTCCGACCTCCTGGAGACGCCGCAGTTCCCGTTCGGGCCCATAGCCGGGGGCATCGGTCCTGCGGGCGAGTTGCCGGATACCACCGCGTGGACCGACGGTACGTTCACGAAAAGGAAATACTCCCCCAAATTCGGGCTGGACTACCTGGGGGGGAACGCCGGGTACTCCACGCACGTCGGACTCGTGGGCAGTTCCGTCCTTTCCTTCAGCGACATACTGAACAACCACAAGATACTCGTCGGTGCCAACGTTTTCGGATCCCTGACGGACGCGAACCTGCTGCTCCAGTACACCAATCTGACACGGCGCGTCAACTGGAGCGTGGCGGCATTCCAGTTCAGCTACGACCTGCTCCGCGGCTACCAGAGTCCCTGGGTTTCCCAGGTGACCACCCAGATCAACCGCGGCGTCCAGTTCTACCTGAGCCGTCCTTTCAGCAAGTTCAACCGGTTCGAACTGGGGGTCCAGGGCGTCAACCGATCCCGTGAACTGGTGGACGTCAGTTTCAATTACTTCGGCATCCGGCGGACCAGGCGGGGTAGCCTGGGAAGCGTCAACTTCATCCAGCCCACCGCCGCCCTGGTCACGGATCACACGCTGTACGGACCAACCGGCCCGATCGCCGGCGCCCGTGGCCGCGTCGAAGTGACGCCGACTTTCGGCGAGTTGCAGTTCACGCGGGTCTTCGTCGACTACCGCGCCTACTACAACGTCCTGCAGCGTTACGCCTTCGCCTTCCGCCTGTACGGACTGAGCAGCGACGGGCGGGACCAGGAACTGTATCCATTCGGCGGTCCTTTCAACTTCCGCGGGGCGGACTACTGGTCCGTCTGGGGGAGCAAGGTCGCGCTGGTCAACGCCGAGTTCCGGTTCCCCCTGATCGAGGTCCTCGCCTTCGGCTGGCCGCTGCCGCTGGCCTTTCAGCAGATCCGCGGTTCGTTGTTCGTGGACGCGGGCGCCACCTGGGACCAGACCACCAGTTCCACTCAGGCCAACCAGTATGCCGGCTATCCCAACGTGGGCCAATTCGTCGACGGCGGCCTGGTGCGGGACAACGGCCTGGGGCCGCGCACGATGGAAGAGCTGTCGGGCGGGCCGCTCGCGGTGGCCTACGGCATCGGCATGCGCTCGCGTGTCGGCTTCCTGATCCTGAAGTTCGATATCGCCCGACAATTCGACCTGGGAAGACGGCCTGCATGGTACAACAACGAAAACCTGGCCAATGTTCCCCGTGGGCTTGAGTCCGAGTTCCCGGGCACGCGTTCGTACCGGCTGAGGCATGCGCTGAACGACACCCAGTTCTTCTTTACGATAGGAGCCGATTTCTAGGACGCTCCTCGCGTACCGGCCGGCCGGCCGGTTTATCCCTCGTTGGTTCACCTTTGACTGAACGTGGAGATACGGCAGGTATACATGCATACGTCAGAAGAGATCACGGCCTTAAGGGAGCAACACTATAACGCCACGTTGACCGAAATCCAGGAACTGAACCCCGAACTTTGGATCATCCGGGTGAAACCGGACGAAGAACTTCCGCCGTACAAGCCCGGACAGTACACCACGCTCGGCCTGGGCGACTGGGAACCCACCAACGATCCCGAACATAACGAAGACGTTAACGAGAACCTCAAGACTAAGCTCGTCCGCCGCGCCTACTCCATGTCATTTCCCATGTACGAGGACGATCCCCGCCAATTGATGGATCCGGCGGACATGGACTACTACGAGTTCTACATCACGCTCGTGGCCCGCGACGGCGAGGAAGGCCAGGACCCCTCCCTCACGCCGAGGCTGTGGATGCTGAAGGAAGGCGACCGCCTCTGGATGGGTCCGAAGGTGACCGGCCATTACACCCTTGAACACGTTGGTCCGGACGACCAGGTCATCTTCGCCGCGACCGGCACCGGCGAGGCGCCCCACAACTGCATGATCGCCGAACTGATGCGCAACGGCCACGGACCGGAGATCATTTCGGTGGTGTGCGTGCGATACGCCCGGGACCTGGGTTACCAATCCACCAACGAACGCCTGGAACACCTGCATCCAAACTACCATTACATCACGCTGACCACCCGGGAAGCCCACAACCTCAACCGCAAGGTGTATATACAGGATCTGGTAAGGACCGGGGAAATGGAGGAGCAGACCGGTATCGTCCTGGATCCTGTAAGGACCCACGTGTACATCTGCGGAAACCCCGACATGATCGGCGTGCCCAACTATACCAGGGAGGGCGACAAGTCGTACCCCTCGCCCACCGGGATGGTGGAGCTACTCGAATCCCGTGGATTCAAGGCGGATCATCGCAGGGACAAGGGCAACATTCACTTCGAAGAATACTGGTAGTCCACGGTCCGGTCCGCCGGGGCCGGAGGCAGGTCGCATCCTGAATGACGAAGAGGCCGCCATGCAAACACTGACGCTGGATACGGAAGGCAATCCCGAGGTATCCAGCGGGCCCGTGCCGGCCTGCAACGACGAGGACGTACTGGTCAAGGTCCGGGCATGCGTGCTGTCGCGCCGGAGTGCCGCAAATAACGGCGCCGATCCGCCATCAACCGCCAACGGCGCCCACGGGGCCATCAGCCGGAGCTTCACGGGCGTCATCGAGTCCACCGGCCGGCGTGTGGATTCGCCTAGACGGCGCGTTGATTCGCTCGGCCGGGGCGACCGGGTCGTTGCCTGCCTTACCGATGGCGGCTTTTCGGAATACCGCAGCGTGCCTGCGAGCCAGGCCGTAAAGTTGCCGCACGGCGTCAGTTACGAAGAAGGCGCCATCGCCGGCCTGATGCCGACGGTACTCAAGGGCATGGAACGGGCCGACGTGAAGGGCAGCACCGTTTTCGTCTGCGGCCTGGGGACCACCGGGTTGCTGGGAACGCAGGTGGCGTCCATATCGGGCGCCGCGGCCGTGATCGCGTCGGACCTGCACGCGAAGCGCCTGCAGCGGGCGGCGGATACCGGCGCGGACACCCTGATCAATGCCTCTACGGAGGACGTCCATCGCCGTGTCATGGACCGGACCGGCGGCCAGGGTGTGGACGTCTGCCTCGAATGCGCCGGCAGCGGGGCATCCTTTTCCCAGTGCGCAGCGGTATTGCGGCCGGGCGGAAAGCTCGTCGTCCTGAAAGCCGATTCCCACTCCGTATCCATCGACATGCGGGAATGGTCGGAGCGGTCCCTGCAGCTGATCATGGGACACGAACAGCCCTTCGAAACCCCCTACCTGGTGGACCGGGGGCTGAAACTCGTGGGCATCGGCGCCGTCAAGCTGCGTCCCCTGCTGACCCACGTATTCCCCGCCCATCGCGCCGCCGAAGCCCTTGAACTGATCGACGGCCACCCTGACCTGGCCGTCGAAGTCGCGCTGATATGGGGGTAGGGATCGACAGGACCAGCGTCCTGTAGTGCTTGACACGTACGCATCCGTGTTCCAATTTTCAAGCCGCCGGTAAGGGGCCATGGGAACTGTCGAAAGGACCTGAACGCACTTTGTCATCCGAAATCAGTATCCTGAATCTGATTCTGGATTCGGGCGCCGTCGCCAAGACCGTCATTGTCGTTCTCCTGATGTTCTCCATCGTTACATGGGCGATCATGGCGGAGCGCTGGCGGTACTTTCGCCGGGCCCAGGCGCAGTCGGGGGAATTCCTCGCGTTCTTCCGGTCGGAGCGCAATTACAGACAGGTATACACCGCCGCCTCGAAGTTGCCGTTCAGTCCTGCTGCCGCGGTGTATCGCGAGGTCTACGAGAAGTACGCGCCGGCGTTTCCGCTTCCGGCCGCCGACGCGGGCCAGGCGGACCAGGCGGGCTCAGAGGTCCAGGCGGACCGGCCGAAGGAAGCCGGCCAGGACCTGGTGGAATCCGTCTATCGCGACCTGCGGCTGGCCGCTCACCGGGAACTGGCCCGGTTCGAACAACGGCTTCCCCTTCTGGCCACCGCCGGAAGCGTGTGCCCCTTTCTCGGCCTGTTCGGTACGGTGTGGGGCGTCATGACCGCCTTTCTGGACATCAGCACCCAGGGCTCCACCAACATCGTGGTCGTGGCGCCCGGGATCGCGGAAGCCCTGATTACGACGATCGCGGGCCTGGCCGTGGCGATCCCGGCCATGGTGGCGTACAATTACTTCGTGCAGCGGTCGCGGGTGCTGGGCCTGGAACTCGAGGACCTGGCCACCGCGGTCCTGAACATCCTCCAGTTGCGGACCATCGCGGGTAGGCCATGAATTCCTTCGATTTCAATAGCGCGGGTTCGCCCCGCGTCCTTTCGGAAATCAGGGTCACGGCGCTAGTCGACGTCATGACCGTGCTCCTGATCATCTTCATGATCACCACGCCGATGATCCAGAGCGGCGTTCAGGTGGATCTGCCCAGGGCGAGCGCGGCCGCGCCGGATCTCGGCGAGGGCCTCGTCATCACGATAACGAGCGAAGGGTCGCTCTACCTCGAAGACCGGCTGCTTTCGATCGCCCAGTTCGACGGGGTGTTCGGGGAGATCTTCGAGGATCAGCAGGACAAGCCGGTGTTTATCCGCGGAGACGAACAGGTGCCCTACGGCGCCGTCATTGGCGTGCTGGATAAACTCAAGCAGCACGGCGTAACGCAGATTGGCCTTGCGACCAGTCTGAGGCCTTCACGATAATGGCACGCATGATCTGGGCTTCCGGATTCCTGCATATCGCGGTGATCGCCGGGCTGATCGGTTTGAATACCTGGTTGCCCGCGCCGGCGTCGTCGCTGGACCAGCAGGTCTACCGGGTCGATCTCGTAACGCTGAACGAGCGTTCGCCGGTCCAACGTCCGCCCGCGGTCGACGAGGCGTACGAAGTCGTCTCGAAGAAGGAGGCCGCCGCGCCGCAGGAGGAGGCGGCCCTGGCGCTGGAACGGACGCCGCGCCTGGTCTCCGAAGAACCGGACCCCGCACCGGAAGCGCCGCAGACCTTCGAGACCGATTCCCCGGAAATCCGCCTGGACGAGCGGAACTTCGAGTACCCGTACTACCTGGGCATGATGCAGCGGAAGATCCAGCAGCATTTCACCGTGCCCAGGATGCTCGGCGTAACCCAGCTCGAGACGGTCATCTATTTCCGCGTGGTACGGTCCGGCCGGATTACCGGCGTCGTCATGGAGCGTTCGTCTTCCAACGCGGTCTTCGACCTGGCGGCGCAACGGGCGCTGAACGCGGCCGATCCGCTGCCGCCGCTTCCGGAAGGTTACCGAAAGTCCTACCTGGGCGTGCATTTCGCCTTCCAGTACGCGTTGTGAAGCTGCAATGAACGCGTTATGAAGCATCATCGAACGCTCGGGGTGCTATGCCCGTTAACATGAATGGAATACTGTACGGAAGGCTTGAAATGAGAAAACAGCGGAGTGCCTGGACGTCGAGGATCCTGCTGGCGGCCTGCGTCCTGTCCCTGCTCGGTGCTCGGTCCGCGTCGGGCCAGGACGAGGTCAATCTCAGCGTGCAGGCCCGCGTTTCCCCCCGCATCCCGATCGCCTTCAAGCCCTTTGTCCCCCGGGACGGAGCGGCCTTCGACGCCGCCGTGCAGGACACCGTCAACCAGGTGCTGATGCGCGACCTGTCGTTCTCTGGCGTATTCGCCGTGCGGGACCTTTCCATACCGGCCCGGGTCGGAACGGACGATGGCGCTCCGGTGCTGACGGACAGCGCCGGCGACACCACCTACGTATTCCTTGATACCGCCGGAGAGGTGGACCTCGAGTTGCTGCGCAAGCTGTCCGTGCAGGTCATGGTGTCGGGAACGTATGAAGTCTCGGGATCCAGGGTGGAGATATCCGTTCGGCTTACCGACCTGGGCACCCGGCGGACGATCATGGAAAAGGGGTACGCCGCCTTCGACCTGACCCTGAGGCGGATCGTGCATCTCATGGCCGACGATATCGTGTTCCAGCTGACCGGGGACCGGGGCACCGCCCAGACCCGCGTCGTCTTCATATCCCAGCGCAGCGGCGCCCCGGAACTGTATATCTCGGACTACGACGGTTTCAACGTGCGCCAGCTGACCCGGGACGGCGCACGGAAATACTCGCCGAACTGGTCGCCGGACGGTACCAGGATTGCCTACACCTCCTACCGGGACGGCCCCCACGAACTGTATATCCTCGACCTGCAGAGCGGGGAGACCGGCAAGGTCCCGTTCAGGGGGAGAACGGTGCTTTCACCGCGCTGGTCGCCGGACGGCCGCCACCTGATCCTGAGCCTGGTCACGGAGGGGGTTTCCAGGCTGTACATCAGCACGCTGGACGGGAGCCGCCTGGTACCGCTGGCGACCGGTTACGGGATCAACGTTTCACCGTCCTGGTCACCGCGGGGCGACCAGTTGGTCTACATGTCGGACCGATTGACACAGAAGCACCTGTATGTTATAAATATAGATGGCTCGAACGATCATCGCATCACCTTCGAGGGCGGTTACAACGGATCGCCGGCGTGGGCGCCCCGGGGCGACCGCATCGCCTTCGTGGGCGGTGATCTGGCACAGGGGAGGCGGGGAGGACCCCGGCGGGTCTTCAATATCTACACGTGTGACGTCAACGGCAGCAACCTGGTGAAACTCACGGGCGTCCGCGGGCCGGAAGGAGACAATGTGAACCCGACCTGGTCCCCGGACGGACTGCATATTCTCTTCAGTTCGGACCGTGCCCGCAGCGGTGTGTACCAAATATACCGGATGTCCTGGAACGGACGCGACGTCCATCCCGTCATCACGGACGGCAACAACCGGCAACCCAGCTGGGGTCCCAGGCCCGAATGAAATCGAAGCGGATCGAGCGTAAATGAACGAAAGGTTCCTGAAACCCCTCGGTCGGTGCATGCTGCCGGCGTTCTTCGTCCTGATCGTTACCGGCGCATGCGGCGTCCAGTCCGACCTGACCAACCTGAAGAACGACACGACATATCTGCGGGCCCAGATGCAGGTCATGCGCGAGGAGGTCGCCCTTCAGGAAGACATAGACTCCCTGAAAGTGCAGATCGTGCGGCTGGAAGCCCTCTTGCGGAACCAGATGGACGAGTTGCTGCGCATGCGGGCGGACATGGGGCAGCGGGTCGGCGCGCTCGAAAGCCGGTTGCAGGTCCTTACCACGCGCATCACGGAAAGCGACCGCCAATTTTCTGCCCTGGTGCGCAGGCTGGAGAGCCTTCAGATCCAGCTGAGCGCGCCGGCAAGACCGGATACTTCCGCGGCACAAACCACGTCCTTCGATCCGGGCGAACTGTACGACCTGGCGCTGAGAGATTACCAGCGAGGCAACTACGACGTGGCGGTCCGGCAGTTTACCCAGTACATCGAGTACTTCCCGGATTCGGACCTGGCCGACGACGCGCGGTTCTATATCGGCGACTGCTACTATACCCAGAGTCTGTACACCCAGGCGCTCGACGCCTACGAGATGCTGTTGGACGCGTATCCGGACAGTAACAAGGTGCCGGCCGTCCTGTTGAAAATTGCCTTCATCAAGGTGGCCCGGAAGGAACCGTCCGAGGCGCGGTCCTACCTGGAACGGGTAATCGGTGAATTCCCCGATGCGGAGGAGGCCCAGCTCGCGAGGATGAGACTGGATCTGATGCCGGAAGACTGAGAAGGACGGACTTTTTGCTTTACTTTCGCAACCAAATGGGGATTTTAAGTGTGGATGTGCCGGTTTGATCCGCGCATCGAAAAAACACGGTGAAGTCGAACATGTGTCCATATACCTGTCAATCAGTGATGGATGAGTAACGCACCCATGTGAAAGGAGTGCTGTAATGAAAAGATGGCGTAGCACGTATTCGATCCTGGCGCTCTGTGTGATGGTCGCCGCTCCCGCGTGGATGGGTGCCGCCTGTGCCAGGGGCCCGTCCGCGGAGGAACTGGCCGCAATGGAAGCCGCGCGTCAACAGGCCATAGCGGATTCACTCAGAGCGGTACGCGCTGAAGAAGAAGCCCGTCTCGCGGCCGAGGAAGAAGCCCGGCGCCTGGCCGAGGAAGAAGCCCGTCTCGCGGCCGAGGAAGCTGCCCGTCTCGCGGCGGAAGAGGAAGCCCGCAGGGCTGCCGAAGCCCGGCACCAGGAGATGATGTCCCTGTCCACCATCTACTTCGATTACGACATGTCGAACATCCGGGAAGACCAGCGTTCGGCCCTGGACGAGAACGCCCGCAAGCTGCGGGAGTACCAGCCCGAAGACATGGTGGTGGTCGAAGGCCACTGCGATGAACGGGGTACGATCGAATACAACCTGGCACTGGGCGAGCAGCGTGCCCAGGCGGTCAAGACGTACCTCACGGATGCCGGTGTGGCGGACGGCCGCATCGAGACCGTCAGTTTCGGTGAAGAGCAGCCGGCGGTCATGGGTGGCGACGAAAGCGCCTGGTCGCAGAACCGGCGCGCCGAGTTGAAGCGCCAGTAAGCGTTACAGGTATCACCCGTACCGTAACAGGACTGGGGCGGCCGTATGGTCGCCCCTTTTTCGTCTGTATCCGGGAAAAGGGTTCCCGTTTTCACAAGTCACGTGAATGCAAGGGATAGGCCGGCGTATTGTAAAAAAACATTGAAAAATGAAGCAGAAATGCATATACTTTGCCGCTCAGGATGAAACAGATGTTAAGCGGAAAAGGGCCAGACCTTCCGGATCAATACTGGATTAAAACACCAACTTATGGGAAAGGAGTTCCGCATGAAGCGATGGAGCAATACGGCATCGGTCCTGGCGCTCTGTGTGCTGGTCGCCGCTCCCGTGTGGATGGGCGCCTGCTGCGCCGTTACCCGGGGACCTTCCGCGGAGGAACTGGCCGCGATGGAGGCGGCGCGTCAACAGGCGATCGCGGATTCGATCAGGGCGGTACAGGCTGAAGAGGAAGCCCGCCTGGCGGCCGAGGCCGAAGCCCGGCGCATAGCCGAAGAGGAAGCCCGTCTGGCGGCCGAGGAAGAAGCCCGGCGCATGGCCGAAGAGGAAGCCCGCAGGGCGGCCGAGGCCGAGGCTCTGCACCAGGAGATGATGTCCCTGGCCACTATCTACTTCGACTATGACCGGTCGGACGTCCGGGAGGACCAGCGTTCAGTCCTGGATGAAAACGCCCGCAAGCTGCGGGAGTACCAGCCCGAAGACCGGGTGGTGGTCGAAGGCCATACCGATGAACGGGGCACGATCGAATACAACCTGGCGCTGGGTGAACGGCGCGCCGAGGCGATCAAGGCATACCTCGTGGATGCCGGCGTGGCGGAAGACCGCATCGAGACAGTCAGTTACGGTGAAGAGCGGCAGTCGGTCATGGGCAGCGACGAAAGCGCCCTGGCGCAGAACCGGCGCGTGGAGCTGAAGCGCCAGTAGGTTACCCCGCATCACCCGTACCGTTTCAGGACAGGGGCGGCCATTCAGGTCGCCCCTGTTTTTTTATGGCTCCCCGAGAAATGGTTTCCAGTTTTCATAGATCATGTTGTGGATGGCCTCTTCCGGAAATACGGGCAGGAACGTATTCCGTACAACGTCGTTCACCTTCCACTGGCCGGCTATGACCTGCGCCGGCGTGGCGGAGGGAAAGTCGGAACCGAAGATCAGCTTGTGCTCCACGCCGTACTCCAGGGCGGACATGAAGGCCATGTAATGGCGAAGCGGGCGGTAGTGCAGGGCCGATATGTCCGCGTAGAGATTCGGATGCTTCCGGATCAGCACCACGCATTCGTCCTCCCACGGGTGCCCCATGTGAGCGATCATCATCCGCAAGTCCGGACAGGCCACCGCGATGTCCTCCAGTTGGATCGGATTGGCCCACTTGAGCGGACCCGGCCGCACGAAGGAAGTGCCCTGGTGCCAGATCACGGGGATATCCAGCGCTTCCGCCTTCTTGAACAGGGGAAGATGGGCCGGGTCCTGCGGATCGAAGTGCTGGTAGATCGGCGCGACCTTCAGTCCGCGCAGACCGAGCACTTCGACGTTGTATTCGAGTTGTTCGACGGCGTCCTCGTCGTTCGGATCGACGGAACACCATCCGATGAACCGATCCGCGTGTTCCGCCACGAAGCCGGCGACGAGCTCCTGGGGCACGTCCACCCCGCAGTAGGGCGCCTTCAGCCCGAACACCACCACCCTGTCGCAGTCTTTGGTCGCCTTCAGCAGCGTTTCGGGCGTGGAATCGAAGGCATTCCTGTACTGGTCCTCGTGGCCGGCGTAGTACACGTCCTCGGACAGCCGCATCTTGGCCTTCTTGGCGGCGTAGGCGAATTCCACGAACTCATCGGACATATGATCAGGGTACCACATCAGGTTGGTATGGATGTCGACTAGCATGGATGGCTTTCCCCTGGGCTGGCGTGATGGTCGTCGAATACGCACACACGGATCATGTCCGCGGCTTCTTCCAGATCGAAACAGGCGGGATCGACGGGGATCCCGGCTTCGCAGGCGGCGGTCAACAGGTCGCACAGACCGGGCCGTCCGGACCGTGCGTCGCCGCGTTCGACCCATCCTGGCCGCCCGGACCGTACTGGCTGTCCTTTCCGTCCCCGCGGCCGCACGTCGACGCCGTCCGCCCGGCCGAACAGGCGGACCGGCGTGGTATCCACCGCGATGCCGCCGTTCTCCATGACCAGGATCCGGTCAGCCAGGCGGGAGATCAGGTCCATGTCATGGGTGATCAGGAAAAGGGTCGTCCCCTTCGCCTTGCAGGTCCTGAAAATCGCCTCGACCTGGCGTACGCTTTGCGAATCGAGTCCGGACGTGGGCTCGTCGAGCGCGAGGACGGAAGGATCCATGGCCAGGATCCCGGCGATCGCGGCCCGGCGTTTTTCCCCGCCGCTCAGGGACAGGGGATGCCGGTGTGAGAACCGGCCGGGATCCAGGCCGACCCGCTCGAGCGCCCCGTTGACCATGCCCGGGATTTCCGATGCCGTAACACCCGTTTGCCGGGGACCGAAGGCCACGTCGTCGAACACGGTTTCCTCGAACAACTGCGCCTCGGGAAACTGGAAGACCAGTCCCACTCTTTGACGCAGATTCCGCAGGTCGGTCTCCGGGGACGATACATCCTCCCCCTCGACCCGAACCGTACCCGAATCCGCCTTCAGCAGGCGGTTGAGGTGCTGAATCATCGTGGACTTTCCCGATCCGTTCGGCCCGGTCAGCGCGACGCACTCCCCGGGGAACACCCGGGTGGTCACATCGCGCAGCGCGGGGATCTCCAGGGAAGTGCCGGGGGAGTAGGTATGGCACACCCGGTCGAAAGCGATGATGGGCGGCGTGGTTGGTGACAGGGCGGGTTTCGCATTCGGCGCCGACGACACCGAACGGATATCGGACGGCGGCGTGACGTCCTGCCGGCGGCCCGGCGGCGCATCGAGCGCCTTGAGCGACTCGGATGCCCGGGGCGACTCGTTTATCCTGCCGGCCAGCCACTGAACCAGGGGCTTCGGTTGGACGATGCCGGCCGGCACCGCGACGCCGCGCGTGCGCAGGGCATCCGCCAGCCGTTTGGCCAGCGGCACGTCGAGCCCGTGCGCCGCAAGCCGGCTCGATTCCCGGTATACCTCCTCCGGTGTTCCCTCGGCGGCGATGTCCCCGTCCACCACTAGCGCGATGCGGTCCATCCGGACGGCTTCCTCCGGCGACTGCGTTATGAAGACAACGCTCAGCCGGTATTCCTCCACGATCGACAGGAGCAGGTCGAGTATGTCCCGCCGGTCGCCCGGGTCCAGCGACGAGGTGGGCTCGTCGCAGATGAGGTAACGGGGACGCATGGACGCCACGGCGGCGATGGCCAGGCGCTGCTTTTCGCCGCCGGACAACCTGTGGGGAGGATATTGTCGGTACTTTTCCAGGTTGAATCGGCTAAGGGTCCACGTGACGCGGTCGTGGATCTCCGGGGAAGGCAGGCCGAGGTTTTCCAGGCCGAAGGCCACTTCCCGTTCCACCGTGGTGGAGACCAGCTGGTTGTCCGGGTTCTGGAAGATCATGCCGGCCCGTTGATGGACCGGCCACTTGTTCTCCGGATCCGCCGTGTCCAGGCCGTCCACAAGGATCCGGCCGGACCGGGGCACGATCAATCCGTTCAGGCAACGGGCGAGCGTGCTCTTGCCCGAACCGTTGGGTCCGATCACGGCCAGACTTCCTGAATCGCCGATCTCCAGGGACAGGCCCCTTAGCGTCGGGACCTCGTTCCCCGACGGGATATGGTAGCTGAAGGATACATCTTCGGCGACGATCACGGCAGGTCGTCCAGATCCATACGGCCGGCGGCCTCGTGGACGGCCGCGTACACCTCGGCGAGGGGGATCCCCGCTTTCAGCGCGGCCTGACGACAGTCCTCGTATTCGGGGGTGTAACGCGTGGCGTTGCCCTGCCGAACGACTTTAATCCGGATCGCGCCGAATGGGGTCTCCGTCCTGGCCTCGCGACGGGGCAGCACGCTTCGGGTGACGGGGTAGCTTCTGAGGCCGATGGTTGTCGTTTCCTTGAAAATGAGCTCGGTCAGCTGGCCGGCCAGGGCGGTGGGCGCCAGCACGGTGAGCAGCACGCCCGGCCTGCTCTTCTTCATGATCACGGGCGTGAGAAAGGCGTCCAGCGCGCCGGCGTCGAGCAGCAGGTCCAGAACATGGCCGTAGAACTGCGGATTCATATCGTCGATCTGCGTTTCCAGGACCTGCACGGATTCACAGTCGCCGACCTGGGTGATACCCCCCGTGTGGGCGACTTCCCCCAGACACAGCCGAACCAGGTTTCCATCACCACGGTCGGCGTCGTTGCCCCCACAGCCCACCGACCGCAGCGTAAATTCAAACCCGTGCATCGATCCCGCGGAAAGCGCGGTCAGAACGGCGTAACCCGCCAGGTCGACGGGGGCGCGGTCGACAGGGGCGCGGTCGACGGGCCGCACGGTTGCACCCCGCATCAGTGCGGCGAGCAGGGGAGGCGTGGCATCGATGCCCGCGGCGAAGGGCAGCGCCTCGTGGTAGAGGGCATTGATCTCGAGAAGATGCAGTGCGTTGCAGAGGATGAGGATGCGCAATGCCGTGTGGCGGCCGCCCAGTGCTTCGACCGACGGCGCGTGGTCCTGTGCGTGGTCCTGTGCCCCCCAGAGTTCACTCGCGTTCTGCTCGAGGTGGTCGATCACTCTGGCGAGGAGCGCGCCGGCCGGCGTGTCCGCTCGCCCATCCGGGATGGTCCGAAAGGATTCCGGTACGGACGCCTTGACGCAGGACAGGGAGGCGTACGTCACCTGTGTCCCTTCGACCCGCTCTTTGGTGACGTTGATCTCGCAGTCCACGCCATGGTGGCGTTTCAAGGCCGCTGCGATCTCCTCGCGGTCCGAACCCGCGTCGATCAGCGCCCCGAGCAGCATGTCCGCCGTAAAGCCGGATAACTGGTCGAAATAACCCGCCACCGCCATGGGACCCGCCGTCCTATTCGTGCTTCCGGTTGATGAGACCCGCCGCGTATCCGGCGTTGAACCCGCCGTCGATATTCACCACCGTGACACCCGAGGCACAGCTGTTCAGCATGGCCAGGAGTGCCGCCAGCCCGTTGAAACTCGCGCCATATCCCACGCTGGTCGGCACGGCGATCACCGGCCTGGAGACCAATCCCCCGACCACGCTGGGCAAGGCGCCCTCCATGCCCGCCACGACGATGAGCACCGACGCGTTCATGATGGCCTCGCGATGGGAAAGCAGGCGGTGGATGCCGGCCACGCCCACGTCGAAGACGCGTTTCACCCGGTTGCCCAGGACCCTGGCGGTCACCGCGGCTTCTTCGGCCACGGGGATGTCGCTCGTGCCCGCCGAGACGACCAGGACCTCGCCGATACCTTGGTCCTGCCAGGTTTCCTGGACGACGATCGCCCTGGCCGTCTCGTGGTACACCGCCGAAGGACACCGCGCCGTCACGGCTTCGTGCATGGCCGGGGTCGCTCGCGTGGCGAGCAGGTCGCTGCCCGAGTCGACGATGCGCTCCGCGATCGCGGCCACCTGCTCTTCGGTCTTCCCCTGGCAGAAGATCACCTCGGGAAACCCGCATCGCAGGGCCCTGTGATGATCCACCTGCGCGAACCCTAGGTCCTCGAAAGGCATGGATCGCAGCCGGTCGGAAGCCTCGTCCACCGGCAGTTTACCCGATCGGACCTGTTCGAGCAACGCTTTGATCTGCGATTCGTTCACGGGCTATTCACCGTCCAGGACTTCGATGCGCGCGCCCGAGGCATGGCGCTCCTGCTGCAGGCGGGCCGCCACCGCCTCCGCGTCGCGCATCACGCGCAGTACGTTGCCTCCGAGGATCTTCATGATATCCTCGTCCGCGTATCCCCGCCGGACCAGTTCGGCCGTCAAATTTGGATAGGTAGAGACGTCCTCCAGTCCCACCGGGACCGTGGTAATGCCGTCGTAGTCTCCGCCGATCCCGATGTAGTCAATGCCGATCACCTGCCGGATGTGGTCGATATGGTCGGCCACCTGGGCGACGGTGGCGCGCGGCGTGGGATTGGCCTCGTTCCAGGCGGCGATGCCTTCCGCCACCGATTCATCCGTGCTGCCCGGCATCGCCGCGAGCCGCTCGCGTTCCTCGTTGCGCTTCACGCCGTGCAGGCGGGTCTCTTCCGAGATGTAGCCCGGTACGAAGGTGACCATGATCACGCCGCCGTTTTCGGCCAGGCGCACCAGGACGTCGTCGGGGACGTTGCGCACGTGGTTGCACATGGCATAGGACGAGGAATGGGTGAATATGACCGGGGCCTCCGTCACGTCCAGGACATCCCCCATGGTCGCCAGGGAAACGTGGGACAGGTCCGCCAGCATGCCCAGGCGGTTCATCTCGCGGATCACCTCTTTCCCGAATTCCGACAGGCCGCCGACACCCACGGTGTCCGTGGCCGAATCCGCCCACGGGATGTTGCGGCTGTGGGTCAGGGTCATGTACCGGACGCCCAGCTTGTGAAACATGCGGAGTGCGCCGAGGGAGGAATCGATGGAATGGCCCCCTTCGATGCCTATCATGGACGCGATCCTGCCTGTCGCGAAGGCGGCTTCCACTTCATCGGCCGTGGTGGCCAGTTGAAACGTGTCCGGGTACCGTTCGATCATCTCGTACACGATGTCTATGGCTTCCATGGTAGCCCGCGTCGCCTCCCTGCCCTGCATGGAAACGGGTACGTAGACCGACCAGAACTGGGCGCCCACCATGCCCTCCCGCAGACGGGGAATGTCGGTGTGAAAATCGGGCTGGGGCTGGTCGAGATCGATGGACCATACGTCCCGGTTCGCCTTCCTGCGGATCTGCCAGGGCAGGTCGTTGTGGCCGTCGATCAACGGGGCTTTCGCGTGCAGCGCCTTCGCGCGTTCGACGGGATCTTCAGGCATGGGTGCTGCAGCCGGCGTACACGCGGCGGTCACCGCGATGAAACTGAGGCTGGTCAGCAACAGGGCGAGTGAGTGCATGGTTCCTCCGGGGGTGAAGCCATTCATGTCTGGTTTCTGGCGGTAACAGGCAGTGGATCGGATTCCCGAGATGGCAGGCAATTGCAACTTGAAATGTGGATCCTGTCGTCATTGGGTCATTCTCCTCTAAAATTAACGATATTCGGGTCAGGGCAAGGGATATTTGGGCGTTCCGGTCTGGGGAATCCAGCAGGCGTCGAGGTCCGTGTTGTCCAGTCCGGACGGCGTCGGATCGGCATAGAACCACCATCGAACCACCATGTAATTCTCATATTGCCAATCCCGCCGGCCCGGTTTACTTTTCACTGGTCGCATTCACCTGATATCCCCTACCGAAGGAGTCCGCATGGCCGGTTTCACCATTCTCTCGCCCGGAAACCCGGATAACCCCGGTCCCAATCAATATATACGTGACGAACTGAAGACTATAGGCGCCGAACTCAAGATCCGGCCCTACGGCACGCTCGAGGAAATGCTCGAGGAAGCCCGGGACGTGGACGGGTTCACCCAGGGCGGTCTCACGTACAATAGAGAAGTCGTCGAAGCACTGCCCGAGCGCATACGCGTGGTCGGCGCGGGCGGGATCGGCGTGGATTTCATCGACGTGGAAGCGGCCACGAAACGGGGCATCATCGTCTACAACATCCAGCGGGTATTCGAACGGGAAGTCGCCCAGCACGCCATGATGCTGCTGCTCGCCTGCGCCCGCCGGCTGATGATCATCAACCGATCCATGATGGAGGGCACCCCGGTCAGCCGGGGTACCATTCAGCCGATTTACGAGCAGACGCTGGGCCTGGTTTCCTTCGGGAACATCGGCCGGGCCATGGCGAAGATCGCCGCCGGATTCGATCTTCGCGTCATCGCTTGCGACCCCTTCGTAACCCAGGCCGACGCCGACCCCTGGGGCGTGACCATGGTGGACCAGGAAACGCTGTTCAGGGAGTCGGACTTCGTCTCCTGCCACGTGCCCCTGGGACCGGGAACCCACCATCTCATCGGGGAGCGGGATTTCCGGAACATGAAGCCTTCCGCCTACTTCATCAACACGGGCCGGGGCAAGGTCGTGGACGAGAAAGCGCTGATCCGGGCCCTGCAGGAAGGGTGGCTCGCCGGTGCGGGGCTGGACGTGCAGGAACAGGAACCGCCCGCCCCGGACAACCCACTACGGTCGATGGAACAGGTGGTCCTCACGCCGCACTACGCTTCGGCATCGGTGAGGGGCGGCATCGAGCGTTTCAAGAAAGCCGGCCGGCAACTGGTCACCATCCTCAGTGGCCGCTGGCCCGATGACGGCCTCGTAAATCCCGCCGTGAAGCCGCTCGCCGCCGAAAAATGGGGCATGCCCGCGGAGTAAACGGGTGACTGGCGGCGGTTGCGCAATGGGGCGTGAGGCGTAGATTCGGATTCGCCATGTTCTACGATACCGTGATCTTCGACGCGGCGGGTACGCTGATCGGCCGGGATTCCCCCGATTTTTTCGAGGAGTTCTTCGTTGTCGCGGCGGGTGAGCTCGGAGCCGCGATCACGCTCGACCAGGTGAAGGCGGCGCTTTCGAAGTCCATGGAGGAACCCCGGTTCCACAAGCGCGACGGCCGCATGAGCACGCCGGAGCAGACGCGGCGGTACTTTGTCGATCTCTACGCCCATGTCTTCGAAACGGCGGGTATCGGGGGCGACCTGGTGCCCGGATTGCAGCAGTACTATGACCGGTTTCAGGACGGCAGGTATCTCGAGGTGTACGAGGACGTCCGGCCCACGCTGGAAAAACTGAAGGACCGTGGCTTGCGCCTCGGCGTGCTGTCGAACTGGTCAGAACACCTCTCCCACGTGCTCAAGCGGCACGACCTCGACAGGTATTTCTCCTTTCTCGTGGTTTCCGCCGAAGCGGGTTGTGAAAAACCCGACGAGCGGATATTCCGCATGGCCATAGATCGCGCGGAAGCGCCGGTCGACCGGATTCTTTACATCGGGGACTATCCGGAGGAGGACATCCTGCCGGCCGAGCGCGTCGGCCTGGACGCCCTGCTCATCGACCGGTACGAGAAGTACGGCCGCTATCGTCTGCCCTCCATCCGGCAGCTGACGGACGTCCCCGGGCTTCTGGGCATAGCATGAATGACGCATCGTGAATGACACGTCGTGAACGAGGACGAACCATGAGCAACCAACCGATCCGCGTCGGCGTGGTGGGTGTGGGACGCGGGAAGAGCTTCGCACAGAGCGCGTCCGGCGCCGTGGGCATGGAACTCGTCGCACTGTGCGATATCTGGGAGGAGCGGTTGCGCGAGTTGGCCGGCGAACTTTCCGTCGCCGCGTACACCGATTACGACGCGTTCCTCACCCACGACATGGACGCCGTGGTCCTGGCCAACTACTTCCACGAACACGCGCCGTTTGCCGTAAAGGCCCTGCGGGCGGGCAAGCACGTCATGAGCGAGACCGCCTGCAACGGCACGCTGGCGGAGGGCGTCGCCCTCTGCCGAGCCGTGGAGGCGTCCGGCCGGATCTACATGCTGGCCGAGAACTACCCATATACCGTGTTCAACCAAGAGATGCACCGGCTCTACCGCGAGGGTGAGATTGGCGAAGTCACCTATGCCGAGGGAGAGTACAACCACCCCATGTCCCGGGACGCGAGCCTGCGAATTTCACCGGGATTCGACCACTGGCGGGCGTGGATCCCTTCCACTTATTACTGCACCCACGCCCTCGCGCCCCTGGTATATATCACCGACACGCGGCCGGTCGCCGTGAACGCCCTGGCCATCGCCCGGCCCGAGCGCACCCTCACCCTCAGAAGGGGAGATCCGGGGTCCGTCATCCTCTGCCGCATGGACAACGGCGCGGTCTTCCGGCTCTTCGGACTCGGCCTGCCCGGTCACAGCAACTGGTACCGCCTTCATGGCGAGCGCGGCGCCATGGAGATCACCCGGGGGCCGGGGTACTTCGGACCGGGAGAGGTGCGGGTGTGGCATGAGCCGTGGCACGTGCAGCCCGGCCAGGAAGCGGAACGGGTCTACAAGCCGGACTGGCCGGAGCACGGCGATCTCGCCCGCAAGGCCGGCCACGGCGGCGGCGACTTCTGGACCAGTTTCCATTTCACCCGGGCCATCCGTTCGGGCGAGCAGCCCTTCCTGGACGTGTACCGCGGCGTGGCCATGTCGTCGGTGGGCATCCTGGCCTGGAAGAGCGCGCTGGAAGACGGCCGTCCCTTCGACGTGCCCGATTTCAGGGACGAGGCCGCCCGGAAATCCTGCGAAAACGACCACTGGTCGCCCTGGCCGAAACATGCCGGATCGGGCCAGCCTCCGCCCAGCATTCTGGGCCGTCGCGAGCCGGATCCGGAGCACGTCCCGTACGCCCTGCGCGTATGGAAGGATATGGGTTACGACGGGTAAAAAAGGCTTGCGTTTTGAGGGTCCGCCGGGTATTTTAGGACGGCTTTGGAGGAACGCGACCCCATCGTCTAGCCTGGCCAAGGACACCGCCCTTTCACGGCGGCAACACGGGTTCAAATCCCGTTGGGGTCATAACACTTAACCGGAAATGGCAGAGGGGGTTGCGTGCATGCGCAGTCCCCTTTTCGCTTGTTGTGCCGTCCACTGGACTTAATGGTCGAAGGGCTCGACACGGATCACTTCGATGGTCCCGGCCGGGGTGAATTGCCAGACCGCGACGAAACCCGTGGCAAGATCGCCGTTCTCGTCCCAGTCCAACGGCATGGCCGCGCCTTCGTAGTTGATTGCACCGCCTTCTCCCAGGACGCGCAACCCGTTCGCAATGCTGCTCGCCTCGGCAATCACAAGTTCGCCGGGCGGCTTCCCGATCGTTCGCAACTGGTCCCGGATGGCCGCGCCCTCCAGCCTGCCCGCCGCCTGGGTCGCCAGGGCCAGCGCCACGGTTGCGTCATAGGTCTGTTTCACGTAGGGGAAAGGCGGAGGGTTGCTGTCGTAGAGGCTTTTGTACCCGTCCTCCCAGGCGATCGCCGAAGGCGTGTCCTGCGCGGAGCCGGGCGAAGTGCCGATCATCCCGGCGAGATGCTCGGGGCCTATGGAACGGATCAGGTCCAGGCTGCGTCCGGTCGGGCCGAAGATAAACACGTCATAGAAGCCGTTGTCCAGCGCTTCGCGCACGATGGTTTCCTGCTGGGGTTGAAAGGCAAGGACAATCAGTGCCTGCGTGTCGTCAAGGACGCCCTTGCTTTCTCTTAGCTCCTCCACGAGGGTCGTCTTTTCGGGATCCGCCGCGACACGGATGAGCTTGCCTTCCCAGGCATTCTCGAATGCGTCCGCGATGCCCCGGCCCCAGACGTCGTCCCGGTAGATCATGCCCACGTTACCGTATCCCAATTCCAGCGTGATCTTGGCGAGGACCGGCCCCTGGTCGAGATCGGACAGCGTGGTGCGAAACAGGAAATCGTTGTCCGCGGCGTTCGTGAGCATGGGAGAAGAAGAGGCCGGAGAGATCATGGGAATGCCGGCATCCGCGACCACTTCGTCCACGATGGCAAGCGTCGAGGAACTCGCCCAGGCGCCTACGATCGCGTGGACCCCTTTGTCCTCGATAAGGTCCATGGCCTCGGATACCGCGGTTTCGGCGTCCAACTCCGTATCGGCCACCAGGCCTTCGACCGGTTCCCCGAGCACGCCCACCTCGTTGACATGCTCGATCGCCATTTCGAATCCCCGCCGCATGAGGACGCCGTGTTCCGAACCTCCTTCCGACAAATCGATCAACAGCCCGATCTTCAGCGCGGGTTGATCGACCGGCTCCGGAGGTTCCGGCGGCTCGGGCGATACCGGATCCTCGCTGCCGCACGACAACAGAAAGGTGATCATCAGGACGATCGACAGCCAGGGCCCCCAGGAGAAAATCGATCCTCGCATTCCAAGCATCTTCATGCCTCCCGCGCATCGCAGCGCATTTCGTCGGGTATGTCCATGTCCGGTAGCGGGTTTCGAATCCGTGACAATGTAGATATACTGCGTACCGTTTACGCTGTCATCCCTTTTCTTATCTATTGCGCCATCAACAACTTGGGTAGCATCGGGCACCGGCTGAATTGCCTTGCCGGTTCGCCGGCGGCGGAATACATTCAATCCCATGCCCGACCATACCGCCGATTCCCCGAAACCGGCTGAAAACGAGGTCCCGCCTTCCCAGGTTCTCCGTCACGTCTGGGCCATCGCCTGGCCCGTCGTGGTCGCTTCGCTGATCGACGCCACAGAAGGTCTCGTAGACATCTACTTCGTGGGATTCCTGGGTCCCGCGGCGATCTCCGCCATCGGCATGAGCCGGCAGATCGTATTCATCGTCATGGTCATGGCCATTTCGATCACCGGGGGGACGCGGACGCTGGTGGCCCAGTACTACGGGGCTGGTCGGCACGGCGACGTGAGCCGCACCGGCCAGCAGGCGATCCTGATGGGCACCTACCTGGCCCTGGGTCTTGCCGCCGTCAGTATCGTGCTCACGCGGCCCGCGCTGGTCCTGCTCGGTGCCCCGGATGAAGTCATTACCCACGGCACGCTCTTCCTGAGGCTCTACTTCGCCGGCATGGTCTTCATGATTCTCAACTACGTGATGAGCGCCATCTTCGGGGGCGTGGGCGACACCCGTACGCCCCTCAAGATCTCCGTCATCGTCATCATCGTGAAATGCGTGACCTCCTACGCGTTTATCTTCGGCGCCTGGGTAGTGCCCGCACTGGGCGTGGCCGGCGCAGCCGTGGGCATGATCATCTCCCGGCTGGCGGGATGCGTCATCGGACTGGCGATCCTGGTCCGGGGCCACGGTCAGGTGCGTCTCTCGAGGGACTGGCGCGTCAAACCGGACTGGAGCATCATGTCCCGCATGCTCGACATCGGCCTGCCCTCCGGCGCGTCCGGCTTCTTCCGCAACGGCGCGCGCGTGCTCCTGTATCGCGTCATATCGGGCGTAAGCCGTCCCACGGCCGCCATAGCGGCCCTGACCGTGGGTTTCCAGATACGTCTCTTCGCGATTATGCCCGCCCTGGCCTTCTCGGTCGCGGCGACCTCCCTGGTCGGGCAGCGGCTGGGTGGCCGGCAGATCCGGTCGGCCGGGCAGTACGGCGGACAGACGATCCTGCTCTGCATGATCGTGATCGGGGCCGGCTCGGCCTTGATCTGGATATTCGCCCAGGGGATCGCGGCCGTATTCACGACAGACGAGACGGTCCTGGGCATCAGTTCGGTCATGTTGCGCTTCTTCGCCATTGCCCAGGTCTTTTCCGCGTTGTCCATCGTGGCCAGCGGCGTGCTGGCCGGCGGCGGCGAGACCCGCCCGTCGCTGTACTACACGCTCTTCTCCCAGTGGGGCATCATGCTCGTGTTTTCCTACGTCCTCGCCTTCCCCCTCGGATTGGACGTGACGGGCATCTGGATCGCCTGGCTCGCCGCGGCCGTCCTGCAGGGCCTGCTCACGCTCAGGCGCTTCTTCAAGGGGACCTGGAAAAGGGCAGTGGTCTGAGGGGTAATGCGGTCCGAAAACGGAGGTCAGTCTTAGCCGCGCAGCGTCCGGATGCCTTCGGCGGCGCCGTCCGGATGCTTGAACACGGCCGTGGCGGCCACCAGGACGTTCGCGCCCGCGGACGCGACGGCCGGTGCGGTATCGGCGTTCACGCCGCCGTCTACCTCCAGGTCGCACGCGATTTCCCGGTCCGACAGGGTCCTTCGGATCTCGCGTATCTTCGGCAGGACGGACGCGATGAACCGCTGGCCCGAGAAACCCGGGTTGACGGACATGACCAGGACGAGATCGAGTTCGTCGATGATCCCGTCGAGGGCCTGGGCGGGCGTCGCCGGGTTCAGGGCGACCCCGGCCTGTTTGCCCCGCTCCCGGACGGACTGCACCACGCGGTGCAGGTGGGCCGTATTCTCCTGGTGCACGATGATCACGTCGGCCCCGGCTTCCATGAAGACGTCGATGTACCGGTCCGGTTCCTCGATCATAAGGTGGGCTTCCAGCGGAAGTTCCGTCAGCGAGTCGATGGCCTCCACGATGAAGGGTCCCATGGAGATGTTCGGGACGAACCGGCCGTCCATGACGTCGATATGAATCCGGTCCGCGCCCGCGCGCTCCACGGTCCGGATCTCATCGGCCAGGCGGGTGAAATCCGCCGACAGTATGGATGGAGCGATCTGGATCATGGTCCTCCCCCGGTTGTCTTCTGCTCCACGTGACCGCCGAACTGGTGGCGCAGGGCGGAAAGCACCCGCATGGCGAAGGATTGCTCCTGCCGCGACTGGAACCGCGTGAAGAGCGATGCCGTGAGCACGTGGGCGGGCACGTCTTCCTCGATGGCCGTCTGCACCGTCCACCGGCCCTCGCCCGAATCCTGCACGTAACCGGAGTAAGCGGACAGGTCCCGGTCTTCCCGCAACGCGATCTCCAGGAGGTCGAGCAGCCAGGAACTGACCACGCTTCCGTGGCGCCAGACTTCGGCGATGTCGTGCAGGTCCAGGTCGTACCGAAGGCGCGAATCCACGCGGTCGGAACCCGATTCGCGCAGGATTTCCAGCCCCTCGGCAAAGGCCTGCATCATGCCATATTCGATCCCGTTGTGGATCATCTTGACGAAGTGTCCCGCGCCTGCCGGTCCCACGTGCACGTAACCTCTGCGGGCCGTTGAGGGGAGAGCGTCGCCGGTGTCCTGTCCGGCGTCCCGCGCGTCGTCCTGTACGGGACCGGGCGCCAGCGTATCGAACAGCGGGTCCAGGCGCTCGACGATCTCCGCCGGCCCCCCGATGGTCATGCAATACCCCCGCTCGAGGCCCCATACGCCGCCGCTGGTACCCACGTCGACATAGTGCAGGCCCCTGGCGGACAGCCGTTCCGCGCGGGCCACGTCGTCCTTGAAGTAGGTGTTCCCGCCGTCGATGACGGTATCGCCCGGAGACAACAGATCGGACAGTTCGTCGACGGCCCGTTCCGTAGCGTCGCCGGCCGGGACCATGACCCAGACCGAACGCGGCGGGTGGAGCGCGGTCACGAGACCGCGCAGCGACGAGGTGCCCACGGCGCCGACTTGCTCCGCCTGGCCGACCGCTTCGCCGCTTTGGTCGTACACGGCGATTTCGTGACCGCCGCGCAACAGCCGCCGCGTCATGTTGCCGCCCATCCGGCCGAGTCCGACCATGCCCAGTTGCATGCGATGCTCCCCGGATCTGCCGGTCAGGTCACGCCAGGCGGACCGGCTGCAGCCGTTTCCGTTCGATGGATTCGATCAGCATTACGAAGGGATCCACGAATTTCTGCACCCCTTCCTCGACGAGTTGCTCCGCGACCCGGTCCATCGAAATCCCGGCTTTTTCCACACCGGCCATGATCGACCAGGCTTCGTCGGTACCGGCCTCGAGGGTATCGGCCAGACGCCCGTGATCGCGGAAAGCGTCGAGCGTTTCATCGGGCAGGGTATTGATGGTGTTTTCCCCGATCAGTTCCTCGACGTACAGCACGTCCCGGTACTCGGGGTTCTTGGTGCTCGTGCTGGCCCACAGCAGCCGCTGCTTCCTCGCACCCCGTTCGGCCAGCGCGGACCAGCGCGGTGACGCGTATATAGTCTTGTATCGTTGGTAGGTCGTCTTGCCGTTCGCGATGGCCGTCCTGCCGGTCAGGTCCAGGATCGCGGCCCGTTCCCCGGGCTCGCCGGCCCTCTCCGCCCGTTCGGCCAGCAAGGCGTCGACGAGGGTGTCGATGCGGCTGATGAAGAAGCTGGATACGCTCGCGATGCCGTTGATGTCGCCTCCCGCGGCAATACGATCCTCCAACCCGCTGATATAGGCGTCGGCCACGGCCTCGTATACTGCCCGCGAGAACATCAGCGTCACGTTGATGTTCAACCCTTCGCCGATCAGTTGACGCACGGCCGGTACGCCGGCCTCCGTCGCCGGTACCTTGATCATTACGTTCGGGCGGTCCACGGCTTTCCACAGCCGCCGGGCCTCCTCGATCGTACCCGCGGTGTCGTCCGCCAGTTCCGGGGACACCTCCAGGCTCACGAAGCCGTCGGCGCCGCCGGTCGCTTCGTATACGCCGCCCAGGTGGTCGGCGGCTTCCCGGATGTCCGAGATGGCCAGGGTCTCGTAGATCTCCAAAGCGGTCCGGTTCGCTGCCGCAAGCCGCTCGATATCGGCGTCGTAGTCCGTACTTCCCGCAATGGCTTTCTCGAAGATGGCCGGGTTCGAGGTCATGCCTTTCAAACCGTCTTCATCGATCAGTTTCCTCAACCGGCCGGAGTACATCAGTTCCCGGCTGATGCTGTCCAGCCAGAAGCTCTGGCCGTGCCGTTCGAGCTGGTTGAGCGGATTTGCCATGTTGGGTTCCTTTGCCGGCCGCGCGTCCGTCCATTACCGGCCGAACGCCGCGCGGGATCTTGCCGCGGACTTCAGGGTATCAGTACGATCTTTCCATAGGCGCCGGGTTCCATGACGGCGGTATGGCCCTTCGCCGCGTCTTCCAGCGGGAACTCTTTACCCACCACCGGGTTGAGCGTGCCGTTTTGCAGTCCGGCGTACAGTCCGGCGTGGATGCCGACCAGATCCTCCGGAGACGCCAGCAACAGGACCATGCCGAGGATACTGGCGTCCCGCGCCATGGCGTCCCTCGGATTGATTTCGATAACGCCCCGGTTGCCGATGACGACGACCCGCCCGCCATAGGCCAGCATGTTCAGGTCCTTGTCCAGATTGACGTTGGCCAGCATTTCCATAATCACGTCGACGCCCAGTCCGCCGGTGAGCTCCATGATCTTGTCCGTATAACCGGGAACGTTGTGGTCCACCACGTGATGGGCGCCCTGTTCCTCCACCAGCGCGGCGCCCTGTTCCGATCCGGCGGTGCCGATGACCGTCATGCCCGCGGCCCGGGCCATCTGTACGGCCGCGATCCCCACGCCGCCGCTCGCGCCGTGCACCAGGACGGTTTCGCCCGGCTTTCCCCCTGCACGCTGGAACAGCCCTCTCCACGCCGTCGCGTAAGGGACGTATATCCCCGCGCCCTGCGTGAAGGATACGTTGCCGGGCAATGGATACACCTGGTCGGGCGAGCACAGGGCCTGCGACGCATAGGAACCGGTAAGGGTGCCGGCCAGGTACACCCGGTCTCCGACGGAAACATGGGCTCCGCCGTCGCCCACATCGGCGACCGTTCCGGCGCCGTCCATGCCCGGGGTGAAGGGCAGATCGGGTTTCATGGCATAGGTACCCGCCCGGATATAGGTGTCCACCGGGTTCACGCCGGCGGCCCGTATGTCGACCAGGATCTGTCCAGGACCTGCCTGCAGATCCGCGCCGGTTTCGAGATTCATCACCTCGGGACCGCCAAATTCGTGAATGCGTATCGCTTCCATTTGCGTCTCCTCGATGCTGAAATCAGCCGCAGAGTTTTTCGATGACTTCGTAGAGGATTCTCGGACCCCGTTCCATGTTCTCCAAGGAGATCCGTTCGTCGTTGCCGTGGATACGTCTGAGCTCTTCGTCGATCAGTATAAAGGGCATGAAGCCGTAGCAGTGGATCCCCAGCTCGCGGAAGTAGTGGCTGTCCGTGAAGCCGGACAGAATGTTCGGTACGACCTCAGCGCGCTCGTGGTGCCGGGAAACGACCTCTCGAACCGTCTCGACCAGGGGCGAATCGAAAGGCGATGACGTGTTCCCGAAATTCAGTATGGTCTCGATTTCGATCCCGTCGTCGCCGACCACCTGTTTCAGCTCCTGGACGAAGTGCCCGGGCTCTTCCCCCGGAAGCAGCCTGCAGTCAAGTTCGGCCGTCGCCGCCTGAGGTATGATATTGATTTTGTCGCTGCCCTGCAACATGGTTATCGAGATGGTATTGCGCAGAATCGCGGCGTGATGCTGGTTGCGCAGCAAGTCCGTCAGGAAACGGCGGTCCCGGACGGACTCCCTGATATTCGCGAATCGCTTGCGGTATCCGTCTTTCTGCAGGTGGGCGATGCCTTCGAAGTACCGCTCGGCCGCGTCCGTCACCTTGATCGGAGGCGTGTACGTCATGATGGCGCTCAAGGCGCGGATGAGCCGGTTCACGGCGGAATGGGGCTTCGGGCGGGAACCGTGGCCGGGTTCGCCGCGGGCGACCAGGCGGACCCAGCAGGGCGACTTCTCGGTGATGTCGATGGAATAGACGGCCCTGCCGTTCTCCAGGCGTCCCTTGCCGCTCTCGTTGATAAGGAATTCAGCGTCCGAGACAAGCTCCGGACGGTTCCGGGTGATCCACCGGGCGCCGGCCGATCCGCCGGCCTCCTCGTCGGCGGTGACGAGAAAGATCACGTCCCTTTTCAACGGAAATCGGTTCCGGTGCAGGGCGAGGAAGACCACCAGCTCCGCGATGCCCAGGTTCTTCATGTCGAGGGCGCCCCGCCCCCAGATGTAACCGTCCCGGACCTCGCCGCCGAAGGGGTCGACGGACCAGTAACGGCGGTCGGCGGGTACCACGTCGCTGTGACTCAGCAGCACCACGGCCCGCTTCGAACCGTCCCCTTCCAGTCTCGCGTAGAGATTGGAGCGTCCCGGGGCGGACTCGTGAACCTGGCAATCGATGCCTTCTTCGGAGAGGATGCGACTGAGGAAGGCGGTCGCGCGATCCTCGTTCCCGGGGGGATTCGTCGTGTCGATGCGCAGGTATTCGCCCAGCAGTTGTACGGCTTCCCGCCCCAATGCGTTCCAGTCCAATGCCCTAAATGCTCCCTTCGGATTGTACCGCCTGCCGGATCACGGCGATGGCGGCGAGATCTCCCACTTCGTCTCCCAGTCCGGCGGGCACGACCCGCACCGTGTCGTAGACCCGCGGCCAGGTTTCGTGCCGGAGGTACGCGCGGATAGGTTCCAACAACAGATCCTGCGCCTTGACCAGGATGGTTCCGATGACGATGACCTCCGGGTTCAGGATATTCACGATGTTCCCCAGTCCGACGGCCATGTACCGCGCCGTCTCGTCCACGATTTCCCGGGCGGCCGGGTCGTCCTGCCTGGCCGCGTCCATGACGGTCTCCGCCGTAATGCTTGCCGGATCGCCCCCGGCCAGATCGACCATGATCGAACCGGGCGCCTCCTGCGCTTTCTCCCGGGCCCGCCTGGCGATCGACGGCCCCGAACACAGGGCTTCCAGGCAGCCGCGCTTTCCGCAACCGCAGGTCGGCCCGTTTTCGACGATGGTCATGTGCCCCACTTCGCCGGCCGTGTCGTTCGGGCCGCGGTAAAGCCGGCCGTCGAGTATGACGCCGCCGCCGATACCGGTGCTCATGGTCATGTACACCATGTGCCGGCAGCCCCGCCCGGCCCCGAAGGACCACTCCGCCAGGGCACTGGCGTTGGCATCGTTTTCGACGAAAACCGGCAGCGAAAGCGCGCTCTCCAGCCATGCCTTCAGCGGGACCTCGTCCCAGCCCGGCAGATTGGGCGGCGCGTAGACCACCCCTGTTTCCGTGTCCAGGGGACCGCCGCAACTGACGCCGACGCCGGCCAGTTCCGCCGGGGAGAGCGCGGCGCGCGCCATGGCTTCGCGGGACATGTCCACCAGCGACGCCACCACGGCCCGCGGACCCCGTTCGGCTTCGGTCGGCCGCCGGATCTTGCGCAGGATCTTCCCGTTCCGGTCGGCGACGGTCACGGCGAGCTTGGTGCCGCCGATGTCATGGCCCAGGAAGTACGGGGCGTTCCGGTCTGGCTGGGACATAGTCGCGGGTCGAAGCGTTCATCCTGGCTGGGCATCGTCGCGGGTCGGCGCATGAATCCCGGGGCTTCGCAGACGCTTTCCGGCTATCCAAAATTCATGCAGTTATTATAGTCCGCGGGCGGGTCGTGTCAACTGCTTTCAGCCGGGCCGCGATGCCGTTCCGGCCCGCCAAAAACTGATTGACAGCGACCGTCCGGTCCGGGCATTTTTGCAGGAGTCGGACGGCCGCTTCCCATCCTGGGCGGCCCTGGCCTTAAGGTGCGCGGATCCTTGAGGCCGTTCCACGGCCCACCGGAGGAATGGGAGGAGGACGGCTTATGTTCGAAACCAAGATTCTGTGGATGTGGCTGCATGTACTGGGCGTCGTACTATGGGCGGGCGGTTTCTTCTACGTCCTGGTCGCGCTCACCCCGGTGCTCCGATCGGGCAGGGCGTCGGAGGAACGCGTGGAGATCATGCGCCGGACCGGCGCCATATTCCGCCGGGTGTCCTGGACGGCGATCGTCATCCTGGTCGTGAGCGGTTCGTTCAGCCTGTATAACCGGATCATGGATGGGGTGGCCGCCCGGGCAATGTCGTCCCAGCCCGAGCTGTACCCGCTGCTTCCGCCGGGCTACGAATCCCTGATGACCGTCAAGCTGCTGATCGTGATCGCGTTGATCGTGCACCATGCGGTCCGGCTCCTGGAACCCCGGGTCCTCGAAGACGGCAGTATCGGGTTCAAGTCCAGGGCTTCGGGCATCGTGGGCGCCGTGCTTTTCGCGGCGGCGGTGCTGCTGGGCCTGATCCTGCTGACCATGAATGTCTCTGTCTGATTCGGCCCCATGAAGGACTTCATCGCCCTGACCAAGCCCGGCCTGGTCATCATGCTGGTGCTGACCACCTGCGTCGGGTTCTACCTGGGGTCCGACGGACCGGTGGACTGGCTGCGCCTGCTGCACACGCTGGCCGGAACCGCCCTGGCGGCCGGGGGCACGCTCGCCCTGAACCAGTTCATGGAGCGAGACCGGGACGCCATGATGCGGCGGACCCGGAAGCGTCCGCTCCCCGCCGGGAAGTTGCGGCCCGCGCAGGCCCTCGGGTTCGGCGTGGCCATCACGGTGGCGGGCCTGTTGTACCTGGCGCTGGTGGTCAACGTCCTGAGCTGCGCGGTCACCGCGCTGATCACCGTCACCTACCTGTTTCTCTATACGCCGCTCAAGCACCGGACCACGCTGTCGACCGTGTTCGGCGCCGTCCCGGGCGCATTGCCCCCGGTGACCGGTTGGGCGGCCGCCCGAAACGAACTGGGGCTTGAGGCCGGCGTCCTGTTCGCCATCCTCTTTCTCTGGCAGATGCCCCACGCCCTCGCGCTGGCATGGCTCTTCCGCGAAGACTACGCCCGCGCCGGGTTTCAGCTGCTGCCCGCCGTCGATCCCGACGGCCGGTTCACGAGCGTGCAGATCCTGATCAACTGCCTGGCCCTGACCGCCTTCAGCCTGGTCCCGACCATACTGGGCATCTCGGGGGTCGTCTATTTCTACGCGGCTTTCGCGGCCGGACTGGGACTGCTCGCTTTCGCCATCCACCTGACCGTGACCCGGACCCAGGCGTCGGCGAGGAACCTGTTTTTTGCGTCGCTGGTGTTCCTGCTGGTCCAGTTCTCCGTGATGGCCTATGACAAGGTGTAATGCATGCTGGAGATCACAGACCTGCCCCTGGTGAACGCCTGTCTGAACTCGACCAGCGCGGCTTTCCTGGTCGCGGGCTACATCAACATCAGGAAACGAAACGTCGCCGCGCACAGGACGTGCATGCTGGGTGCGGTCGCCGCGTCCGTACTGTTTCTCACCACTTATCTGATTTACCATTTCAACCACGGAAGCACGCCCTTCACCGGCGAGGGATGGACCCGTTACGTCTATTTCACCATCCTCATCAGCCACACGATCCTGGCCACGGCCATCGTGCCCATGGTCGTGCTGACGCTGCGCCATGCGCTGAAGGGGCGTTTCGAACGCCATGCGCCGCTGGCCCGTTGGACCCTGCCGATCTGGCTGTACGTGTCCGTCACCGGCGTGCTGGTGTACCTGATGCTGTACCAATGGCAAGGTTAGGTGCCTGATATGGCCGCTGTTCCGGTACGCAGGTTGACGCTGGCCGCGCTCTCGATCGCGCTCGTGACGCTGGCGACCTTTGTCATACGCATCCCCAATCCGGCCACGCAGGGATACATAAATCTCGGCGATGGGCTGCTGTTCACCCTCGCCCTCGTCTTCGGATGGCGCATCGGCGGTCTCGCGGGCGGGGTCGGTTCCGCCCTGGCCGACGCACTGGGCGGCTACTTCATCTGGGCGCCCTGGACGCTCGTCATCAAGGGGATCGAAGGCATCCTGGTCGGAACGATCGCGTTCTGGGGCACCGGGGGCGGTCAAGACACCGAGGGCGGACTGGACGACCAGGGCGGACGGGGCACATCGGATGCTGGGGGCACCTCGGGTGGTCGCCATCCCCGCCGGATCGCAGCCTTCGCAGCCGTGCTGGTAGGCGGCGCCTGGATGGTTACCGGTTACTATCTGGCCGGATCGGTCCTGTTCGGCGGCATCGCCGCGCTGACGGAGATCCCTGGCAACCTGGTTCAGGCCGGCGTGGCGGTCGTGGTGGCCCTGCCCCTGTCCGTTCTGTTGAGAAACGCCTTGAAACGGAGTGATTATGGACCTCTCGCACCTCGATGAAAAAGGGCGCGTCCGCATGGTGGACGTGACGGAGAAACCGGTTACGGAAAGGCGCGCGGTGGCCTACGGGGAAGTCCGATCCGCGACGGAGACGATCCGGAAGATCTCCGCCGACGAGATGGGCAAAGGGGACGTGCTGACCACGGCGAAGATCGCGGGCATCTCGGCGGCCAAGAAGACGGGCGACCTCATCCCCATGTGTCACCCCATCCCATTGACCCACGTGGAGATCGATATCACCCTGAACGAGGACGCGGGCAGGATCGGCCTCCTGGCCACGGCCGTCGCGTCCGGCAAGACCGGCGTCGAAATGGAGGCCCTGACGGCCGTCTCCGTGGCCGCCCTGACCCTCTACGACATGTGCAAGGCCGTGGACCGGACCATGGAGATCGCCTCCATCCTGCTGGTGGAGAAGGAAGGCGGCAGGTCCGGGGCGTTCAGGCGGCCCGGGTGGGAGCGTCCGGGGTAGTGCGGACTACCTTGAGGTCCAACTTCACCTGGACGAAGTGAATCGCATCGGTAGTTCCCTCAAGTGCGTTTTACTTCAACCTATTTTCATTCCAAAGTTATCTCATCTGATATCGTAGGACTTAGGTCCCGGTAGCCAGAACCGATCTGGTTGCCGTGTTTACGTATGTATATATATATTGTGTATACATATGTATTTGATTCTACGAAATATCGGCCGTGGTACCGCCTGGGTCTGGGCATCGCGAGCAGCCAGCAGGATCCGGATATCGGGGGTTGCCTGGATACTGCTGGTGCTGTGCCAGGTATCCTATGCCGCCGACGCAGCAGCCCACGGTGGGCGGATAGACCGGCATGGCGGCCACAACAACCGCAGTCAGGGCAATTACCATTTTCATGAGGGGCCACTGGCCGGCAGGACCTTTGACTCGAAGGCCGAAGCACTCGAAGCGCTGGCTGGTCTGGCGGAAGGAGGCCATGCCGCTCACCAGACAGCACCAACAGCACCAGGGAAGATTCATCCCGTACTGGGCGTTTCCGTCGCGCCGGAAGTGCGGCATTCGGTCTACGATAGAAGCGATTATGACTATCCGGCTTCCATCGAATATCAGATCGTAATCCGGCAAGGCGGTATATACTCACCCTATTCGATGCGTTGTTTCAGCGATGTGGGGGCAACAGATATCGAGCACATCGTGGCCAATTCGGAAGCCCACGACAGTGGTATGGGTTTGAGGACGCGAGCGGAACGACAGCAGTTCGCTTCGGACCTGAACAACCTGACATTGGCGGCGCCTCGACTGAATCGTTACGAGAAACGGGACAAGGATCCCGCGAACTGGTTGCCGGTAAACAATCGATGCTGGTACGTGGGGAAATACCTGGAAATAAAGCGGAAATACGGCTTGTCCATGGATCAGGCCGAAGCCGACGCTGTACTCACCGTGTACCGTTCCTGTTCAACTTTCAAGATCATTCAGCCACCATGCACCGGCAGTGAGTAGGCCAAAGGTGTTTCGACTAGGCCAAAGGTCGAAAAGGACTGGGGATTCAATCAGCGCCGAGTACCCCATAACGCAGCACGTAAAAGGATGTTCAGAGTAACGACCTCGACTTTTGAGCACTATAACCGCGATCACCTTCCACGAATCTCCTCGATGTATTCATCTACGTTTTCCTGACAGCAATCTGACTCGCCGTTCCTTTTTTCTTGACGGCAAGCGAACCGACCATATATTGTAGTGCGTTTATTGGAATAATTATGCCTACAATATCATATTTATTTGATCTATTATGAACGCCAAGCACCAGCGCCAGGGCACCATACGATCACTCATCGAACGGGGACACTTCCATACGCACAAGGAGGTGATCGCGGCCCTGCACACGGAAGGAATCGACGTCAACCAGGGGACACTGTCCAAGGATTTCAAGGAACTGCACGTCATCAAGACGCGTCTCGCGGACGGGCAGTACAAATACGTGCTGCCGCGTTACTACTCGGTGGAGACCCAGGACGAACTGGTCGAACGGGAAATCCGGGATTTCGTCGTCAGTGCGGACGACGCGATGAACCAGGTGGTCCTGCAGACCTCCGCCGGCCATGCGTCCGGGGTGTGCGAGGCCATCGACCAGGCGGAATGGCCGGAGATCGTGGGCAGTGTCGCGGGCGAGAACACGATTCTCCTGGTCACCAAGTCGACCGCCCATGCCGGGAAAACGCTGCGACGCGTCGAGGCCATCATGAAGCAGAAGAGAGAAGGTACATGATCAGACTGGGCATTGTCGGCGCGACGGGATACACGGGCATGGAATTGTACCGGCTGGCGTCGCGTCATCCGGACATCGAGATCGCGTTCGCCACTTCGGAACAGTACACAGGCCAGAAACTCGGCGAGGTCTTTCCCCGTGTGGATCCGGACCGGGACATCACGCTGAGATCCCTGGACGATATTGTAGAAGAGCCCGCTGACTTGGTCTGTTTCTGCACGCCGGACGGGGTGGCCATGGACCGGGTCGGCGCTTTTCTCGACCGGGGCGTGCGCGTCGTGGACGTCAGTTCCGATTTCCGCTTTGACGACCCGGAGGTGTATACGTCCTGGTACGATCGTCCGCACACCGCACCGTCGCTCCTCGATGCGGCGGTCTACGGGATTCCCGAACTGAACCGGGACCGCATACGGACGGCCGATCTCGTGGGCAATCCCGGCTGCTATCCCACCGGCGTGATCCTCGGCCTGGCCCCGCTGCTCGAAGAGGACGCGATAGACGCCGGGCAGATCATCGTGGACGCCAAGTCGGGCGTCAGCGGCGCCGGTCGCGGCCTGAAGCTGAGGAATCTCTACGTGGAGGTGAACGACAGCATCACGCCGTACAACATCGGCCATTCGCACCGCCACGTGGGGGAAATCGAACAGGAACTGTCCAGGTACTCCGATGGGCGGTCCTACGTCGTCTTTTCGCCCCACCTGACGCCCATGAGCCGGGGCATCCTTGCGACGACCTATGTACGCGTGAAGAACGGCGCGACCCATGAAGACCTGGCGGCCCTGTACGAGCAGCGCTACGAAGGGGAACCTTTCATCCGGCTGTCGCAGTCCGGCTATCCCGAGACGCGCTTCGTGACCTGGACGAACTACTGCGACCTGCGGATCGACCGGGTGGACGGATCGGACCTGGCCATCGTCACGTCCGCCATCGACAACCTGGTCAAGGGCGCCGCCGGCCAGGCGCTGCAGAACGTGAACGTCATGAGTGGTCTGGACGAAACGACGGGGCTGATCTAGTATGGCACGGAACATCGTGGTAAAACTGGGCGGCGCGACGATCGAGCAGGACGGCGTGATCGAGGAGTTAGCCGCCGACCTTCGGGACCTGCCTGACGTTTTCCCGATCATCGTCCACGGCGGCGGTGCGGAGATCGGCCGGTACCTGGAGTTGCTCGGCAAGGAGTTCACCTTCGTGAACGGCCTCCGGGTCACGGACGGCGACATGGTCGAAATCGTGGAGATGGTCCTGTCGGGCAAGGTCAACAAGGAACTGGTCTCGCGCTTCCAGCACAGCGGCGTGAACGCTCTCGGCGTAAGTGGGAAGGACATGGGCCTGTTGCGGGCTGAGAAGTACCGGGAGGACGGCGTGGACATCGGATTCGTGGGAGAGATCGTCGAGGTGAATACCGCCCTCTTCGATCTCTGCGCGTCGAACCACGTCACGCCCGTGGTCTCCCCCATTTCGGGGGGCGTCAACGGGGAGACCTACAACGTCAACGCGGACCACGCCGCGCTGGACATCGCCCGGGCCGTGGCCTGCGACGACATCGTGTTTATATCGGACGTGGCCGGCATCCACCGGTCCGACGGCCGGCCCGTTCGCAAGTTGACTCCCGAACTGGCCGATGCGCTGATCGAAGCGGGAGAAATCACGGGCGGGATGATTCCCAAGGTCCGCTCCGCCCTCGAGTGCCTGTCCTATGGTGTCCGCCGCGCCCGCATCATCGCGTGGCGGGGGGCCGGAACGCTGCGGAAGGAACTGGCATCGGATGAAAGTGTTTTCGGAACGGTAGTGACGACCGGATAGCAACCACTGGATGAAAGGATCAAGCATGACTACCGAAGAGATCATCGCCCTGGAGGAACAGTACATCGCGCCGACCTACGTGCGTCCGCCCGTCGTGTTTGACCGGGGCAGCGACGCTTACGTCTACGACCTCGAGGGCAGGCGGTATCTCGATTTCCTCGGCGGCATCGCGGTGAATTCCCTGGGCCACGGGGTACCGGAGATCATCGGCGCCGTGGCGCAGCAGACCGCGAAGCTGATGCACATCTCCAACCTGTACCACACGGAACCCCACGTGAAGCTCGCGAAGCTGCTGGTGGAAAACGCCTTCCCGGCCAGGGTGTTCTTCTGCAATAGCGGATCGGAGTCCATCGAGGCGGCTCTCAAGTTCACCCGCCGGTGGGCGTCCGAAGCGGGCGGCGAAGCCAAGCACGAGATCGTGACCTTCGAGAACGCCTTTCACGGCCGGACCTACGGCGCCGTAAGCGCCACAGCCCAGCCCAAGTACCACGAGGGGTTCAAGCCCATGCTGCCGGGGATGGTCTACCTGCCCCTGAACGAGATCGAGCCCCTCGAAGAGGCGATATCGGCGGAACGGACCGCGGCCGTGATGGTGGAGCCCGTCCAGGGAGAGGGCGGCGTGAATCCGGCGCACGTGGAATTCCTGCAACATCTGCGCAGGTTGTGCGACGAACGCAAGGTCGCCCTGATCTTCGACGAGATCCAGTGCGGCCTGTGTCGCACGGGCAAGCTCTTCGCCTACCAGCACCACGGCATCGAGCCGGACGTCATGACCCTGGCCAAGCCGCTGGCCGGCGGCCTGCCTATCGGCGCCGTCATGATGAAGTCCCATATCGCCGAAGTCCTCAAGCCGGGCATGCACGGCTCCACTTTCGGGGCGAACCCGGTGGCCTGTCACGTGGCCCACGCCGTCGTCAGCAAGATGATCGACGAGGGGCTGGCGGACCGGGCCCTGGAAATGGGCGGCAAACTTACCGCCGGACTGAATGCCCTCGCCGAAACCCATAGGGACATCAAGGAAGTCCGGGGCGCGGGCCTGTTGATCGGCGTGGAATTCGAAGACAAGGTAGGAGACGTCGTGAACGCGTGCAGGGACGCGGGCTTGATCGTGGGAACGGCCGGGGACAACGTGCTCCGCTGCGCGCCGCCCCTGGTGATCGAGCAGCGGCACGTGGACGAGGCGCTCGGGATCATCGGCGGGGTGCTGGACGCGCGGTGAGTGGCTCGCGCAAAGTGACCGCCGTTAAAGTGACCGATTTGCATTGAACAGGAAAACCATGAACGACAGCCGGGACGAAGCACTCAAACGACTCATGGATGATTTCCACGCGTCCATCGACGCGGACCGCCGCCTGTTCCGCGTGGACATCAGGGGCAGCATCGCCTATGCCCGTGGGCTCGTGCGCATCGGCGTGCTCACCGCCGATGAGGGCAGGGTAATCGAAGAGGCACTGGGCGAGATCGAAGGCGAAATCGAAAGCGGCGCCTATGCGCTGACCCGGGACCTGGAAGACATCCACATGGCCGTGGAGAAACGCCTGATCGAGAAAGTGGGTCCCGTGGGCGGAAAGCTGCACACGGGCCGGAGCCGGAACGACCAGAACGCCACGGACGAGCGACTGTATCTCCGCGAGGTGGTGGACGACGTCTCCGGGTGGATCCGGGATTGCCAGGCAGCGCTGCTGGGGCTGGCCGAGCGTACCTTGGATGTCGTCTTCCCGGGGTATACCCACCTGCAGCAGGCGCAGCCGATCCGGTTCGCCCACTACGCCCTTTCGCTCCTGTTCGGGCTCCAGCGGGACCGGGAGCGTCTGGCGGACTGCCGGAAGCGGATCAACGTCATGCCCCTCGGCGCCGGGGCGATGGCGGGCAGCGCCTTCCCGATCGACCGCACGTTCCTGGCCGATGAACTGGGTTTCGACGGCATCTCGCCCAACAGTATCGACGCGGTGAGCGACCGCGATTACAACGTTGAGTTCCTCGCCGCCTGCACGACACTGATGATCCGTATCAGCCGGGCCTGCGAGGACCTGGTCATCTGGTCGTCCACGGAATTCGGGTACGTCACGCAGCATCCCCGGCTGGCCACGGGCAGCAGCATCATGCCGCAGAAGAAGAACCCGGACGCCGCCGAATTGCTGCGGGGCAAGACCGGACGCGTCGTGGGCAGCCTGGTCTCCCTCGTTACCATGCTCAAGGGCCTGCCCCACACGTACAACAAGGACATGCAGGATGAAAAGGAACCCCTTTTCGATGCGATCGACACGGTGACCGTCGCGCTGACGGTCTTCACGGCGATCTGGGAGACGCTGGAGGTAAGATGCGATCGGGTTGAAGAAAACATGGACGACGCCATGCTGGCCACGGACCTGGCGGACTACCTGACCCGGTGCGGCGTGCCGTTCAGGGAAGGACACGGCATCGTGGCCGCCCTCGTGGACGAGGCCATGAACCGTGGCTGCAGCCTGCGGGACCTGCCGATCGAGCTGTATCAGCATTATTCGGAACATTTCGACGAAGCCGTGATCGCCGGGCTCAGGTTCGACGACAGCGCCGACAAGCGCGCCTTGCCCGGCGGCACCGGTAAGGACTCCGTGCTGCGCCAGCTTGAACAGGCCCGCGAGATCATCGCGCGAGGTTAAGCAGCTGGAAAAGGTCCTAGAGATCCTGGCGCAGGATGCAATGGAGCAGAACGGCCATGAACAAAGCTGACACGTCTTTGACGCCAGCCTCGAACGGAAGCGACATCGTCATCCGTCCGGCCGTGATCGGGGACGTCCCCGAGATCATGGAGATTCTCCAACCCTATATCGAGGAGGACATCCTCCTTCCGGTATCGGTCTACCGCTTGTTCGAGCACATCAGGTACTTCGTCGTGGGCGAGCGGGACGGCCAGGTGATAGGCTGCGGTTCCCTCGTGATCGTGTGGCACGACCTGGCCGAGGTGCGGTCCCTGGCCGTCCGGAGAGGATGCCGGGGCGGCGGCGTCGGCGGGCGCATCGTCGATGAACTGATCGCGGAGGCCGAGGAACTGGGCGTCGCCCGGGTCTTCGCCCTGACCTACGAGACCAGCTTCTTCGGCCGTCACGGGTTCGAGGTGGTCGACCGCGATACCCTCCCGCACAAGGTATGGAAGGACTGTACCACCTGCGCCCGATTCACCCACTGCGACGAGATCGCGGTAGCCCGGACGCTGATCCCCGAAGACCAGCGGAAACCGGAACCCGCCCTGCCGGATATGCAGCAGGACCCCACGCTGATCATGCCTTCTCCCGCTCCTCAGTAACCAATCTCCCGCTCCCCGGCGACTCGCCTTTGACTGGCTGAAAAAGCGTGCCTGGACGATCTCCTCTATCGAACCACATGACGGAAGCAGCGAACCAGCTCGGATGGTGGCTGCGGCTTCCCCCGACCAACCTGATAGATCGCGGCGATCACGTACGTTTCCGCTACGCCCTCTACCTGATCATCCACCAGGCCGCCACAGTGCTCTACGGGATGAACGGCCTGCCGGAGACCATGTATTATCCGTCGCGGCTCGAAGGTGCGCGAAACCGGCTGAACGGGTTGTCACGGGCGCCGGAAAACGCCGGCGATGCCCTGTGGACGCTGGCGACCGAACGGGTACCTGAAAAGGCGTGGGCAGCCGCGTCCCGGCTGATGCGGGATACCCTGGTGTTGCTGCACGAATCCGGTGGCGATCATGGCACGTTGGACCAGGATATCGAGGAAGGGTCCTTCAAGCCGGATCAATCCCGGGATCCTGGTGAGCTGTACGCCCTGGCCGCCGAAATCGTGGAGAGGATCCGGCTGCTCGAGGGAACGAGCGCCGTAGCGCTGGGTGGATCCCTGGGAAGAGGTTACGCCGACCGCCAGTCGGACATCGACCTGCTCGTGTTCGGGCCGGGCATTCCCCGGGAGGCCGATCGCCGCCGGTTGATCTCGGCGTGGCCGGACATGCGGCACGGTCCCCTGATTGAGCCGGCATGTGACAGCGTGGTGCTTGACGGGGCGATGGTCCACATCCGTTACTGGACCCGGCAGACCGTGGAAGATATGCTGAAGGTGTTTCCCAGGCCGCCCGAGCAGCGGATTCTCGCCGAAGAGTTGCAGTGCTGCCATGCGCTGGTCGATCCGGATGGTCGGCTGAGGGTGTGGCAGAATGTATTGGAAAAGTTACCCGCTGAATTGGTTAAAGCGGTGATCGGTGAAGCACAGGATCGGCTGCCCCTGTTTCGGAACCAGTGGCGAACGGCACAGGGCGCTGACGACCGGGTCCACCTTTACTGTCTGGCCAACCAGGCCGTGAACGATTTGCTGATCGCGCTGTACATAAGGAATGGACGGTTTCTGAGTACGCCGCGATGGGTCCACAAAGAGATCGGAGTGTTTGATACCTTGCCAGTGGACCTGGGGGCGAATCTCTCTCGGCTCGTAGATGGGATCATCGACAGGGAAGATATGGTGGCCAGATGGACGGTACTGGAGGGTCTGTGGGACTGGCCTGAATACCTGCACACCACAGTGGAGTGATGTTTCATCCATGTTTTCCTGCGAGTTAAACCTGCAGACTGCGACTATTTACAATGACTGTTCTAACTCACAGGAAACATAAAAGGGATAATCGCGCTGGATTTGGGAGATCTCAATTGATTAAGAACGAGAGACAATATCTAATCACCAAAGCACAGTTCTCGCGATTCGTACGTACCTTGGAAGGCCTGAGCGAAGAGGTGGGGGTACATCCGCTGATCCTGAAGGCGCAGAATGATGCGGTGCGTAGCCAGCTTTGCGATTTGGAAGCAGACTTACGCGAATATGAATCATTGAAGGCAGGCGAATTCAAGTTGGATCAGCTTAAAACCGTCAAAGAGATACCGACCATGCTGATCAAAGCGAGAATCGCCCAGGGTTTGAGTCAGAAAAACTTGGCAGAGCGTCTCGGATTGAGAGAGCAGCAAATACAGCGGTACGAGGCGACTGACTATGCTTCCGCACGTCTGTCTCGAATAAGGGAAGTTGCTGGAGCGCTGGGTGTAGGTGACTAAAACTACAGATCAACATGTAACATTCCCGCAGTCGGCCACCTGCGCCCGCTAGATCCTCAGTTCCAGTCCGTCCTCGGTCTGCCTCAAGCCTTCTGATACCAGATCGTCCGAAATGCGCACAACTACGCCGGAACCCGAATCGCCGATCGGCTCGAAGGATACGCCGAGGTTTCTGTCCCTGCCCCCGGCCTGCGCGACGTCGACCACGAGCCTGTTGCGATCGGATGAAAACGTATCGAGCAGGCCTTCCGGAACGTCGACGTCATCCACGACGACGGTCAAACCCTCCGCATCCCACGATTCAATTACCCCGTCGAACCGGTTCAACGTCCATACGACCGGTTCATTCTCCTTCGTATTGAGTGAAACGATCCGTTCGTCCTCCATCACGACGCCGAGTCGCTCGCCGGCAACAAGCAGATGGGTGAGATCTTCCCTCGGTCCGCCGCATCCCATAGCGATCAGCAGGGCAGCCAGAACGAAGTATCGCATGTTTATGTGGTACATGGTCGTCTCCCGGATGCAGCGCGCCGGTTGTGCTTCGCCGCCTGAATTCGCGTACATCACGCGTGGATCCCGCCTCGATCACGCCTCCTCAATAAACCGTTCCACATCCACGAGGACCCCGTCCCGGCGTGCCGAATCCCATCCGGCCAGGATAGGTGCGAGCGATCTGAGCCCGTCGTGGTAATCGCTCTGAAGCAGATTCGGATCGTTCGACCGGACCGCCTCGACGAAGGCCTGGTCCTGGGCAAGCCACGGGTCGAAGGGATCGGCCTCGTAGACGACCTCGTCATTCACCTCGATCCGTTCATATCCGAAGACCCCCAGCCTCCCGCCGTCGAAGTAGATCTTGAAATAGGGCTCCTCGCCCGGTCCGGTCGGATCTGATTCGATGAAGGTCAGCGTCGCCGTGGCGCCTTCCGACAACTGGTAATGAAAGGACGAAGAGAGCGGCGTATGGTATTCCTCCGGATGGTACAGGAAGGCCTGGGCCTTGAGGACGTCCTGGCCGGTCATGAACCGGGTGTAGTCCGTGGCATGCACGCCCCAGTCGAAGAAACGGACGCCGCCTTTCTCCACCTGGTGCGACCATGCGGTGGGGGGAACGGCGGCCGGTTTCGGGTTATGCGCGATCTGCTGGAAGCGGACGTGCACTACGCGCTTGTCCTGGAGCAGCCGCCGGGCTTCCTGGAAGATGGGGCGGTACCGTTCCCGGAAGCCTACCGTACTGATGACGCCGCCCTTCCGCACCGCCGCGTCGATCCGCTTCGCCAGGGCCATGTCCAGGGCCTGGGGCTTCTCGCTGAAGAGCTGGATACCTCTTTCGGCCGCGGCGATTTCCACATCGGTGCGGGCGAAGGCCGGCACGATGGACCAGAGGGCATTGAGGTCTTCGGCCTCCAGCATCGCGTGGGCGTCCGTGTAGGTACGGGCAACCCCGAACTGCGCAGCCGTTTCACGCAGCGCGTCTTCGTTGATATCGCACAGCGCCGCAATCTCGACGCCGTCGATCCGGCTCAGGTTGGGCAGGTGGGTGGCCTGCGCGAACCGGCCGGTTCCGTAGACGGCCACGCGTACGGGTCTGTCGGTCATAGAGTGCTCCTGTTCCTGCGGTGCGACGCACGGATTGGGCGCTACACAGTCGGCATTTCCACGCCAAGGCCAGCCGCGGTTTCCGTGATCGTGTTCCAGGTCTTGTCCGGGATGTAGATGCCCTCGGCAAGCCGTTGTCGCCGGACGTCCTCCTCGATTTCGCCCGGTGCGTAGACCCTGTCGAATCCCGGCAGGGGTTTCGCCGAACCCACGTAGGCGACGTGGGCTTCGATTTCCGCCTTGTAGTCGGCCGGGTCCATGAAGGCTCCGATGTCCAATGCGGCGATCAGGATCCCGCCGCCGCCCTTGCCGCCCGTACATCCGGCGTTCGACAGGGGGCCGATGATCATCTCGATCATCATGGCCAGGCCGTGCCCCTTGTGGCCGAACTGCAGACCGCCCAGGGGCAGAACGGCCACCTGGTCCGGCTCGGCGTGGTACCGGCTGCCGTCGTTCACGTAGCGGCCCTGCTGGTCGATCAGCCAGCCGTCCGGCATGGGCTCGCCGCGCTCGATCTTCTGCTCCACCTTGCCGCCCGCGACCACGCTGAGCGTCATGTCCAGCATGAGGGGCGGACCCTTCTCCCGGGGCACGGCGAAGGCGATGGGCTCAGGCCGCAGGCGCCGGTCGGCGCTACCGTAGGGCGCCACGAATTCTCCGCCGCCGTTGAGGCCCACCATGCCGATCATGCCCTGTTCAGCAATTCGCGGGGGGAAGTCGCCCAACCGGCCGATGTGGGAGACGTTCCGCAGGGCGATCATGCCGATCGTGGCGCTGCGCGCCTTTTCCACCGCCAGGGACAGGGCCTTCGTCACCGCCACGATGCCGTTGGCGCCGTTCCCGTCGATCTGCGCGAATCCGAGCCGGTCCGCCACCACGATATGATCTTCCCATGGCCTGTAATCTTCCTGGAGGGACGGGACGTATCGGGGCATGAACCACACGCCGTGGGAATCGTGCCCGAGCAGGTTGCTGGTCGTCAGGTGATCGGCGAGGATGTGGGCGTCTTCCGCCGGGATGCCGGTCGCCTCGAAGATCGCGCGGCTGAGGCTGTTGAGCTTGTCGAAGGGCACTACGGGCATGGATCGACTCCTGTGATTTCCGTAAGCGTGGCGAGGTGGGAAGTGGATACAATCCTATGTATTCGGTCTTGGAATGAAAATAGTCTTCTACTGATGCATTGGAAAGAAAACGAATCCATATACGAGAACTCATGCTTAAATAACCACTGAATATATAAATGCCACTCCCAATAGAATTCATTCCGATTAAGGAAAAGGAGCAGTCAAATGTCAAAAACTCCCCAACCTCCAGAAAAAGGGTACGGACCAACTCGCAGGAACATAAACCCACGGGGATTCAGACCGAAACCTAATCCGAACAGACCTGCGAATCCGAAACCTCCCAATGTGGGTAGCGCCCTGAAACCGCCCCCCAGATCCAGGTAGTCTCTAAAGCCCCCAATCCAACATTGACTGGAACTCAAACCCCACTTCCCGGAGCGGGGTTTTTTGGTAGATGGGAATGGTCCAGGAATGTCATACTGAGCCAATCAGAAATGCGAATGCCCTTGACACGCCAGTAAGGCATGGCTAAATTGGCCTGTTATGTTATTTTGGCAATGCCATTATGGCGCGATGAGGTGCATATGACAGATTGACAGAAAACAGGAGAGCGCGGCCTTACCATCAGTCGATTCGCAACGATATTTATAACACTTTTATTAACAATAATTTAAGCTATATCTGTCAGGTTCTGTGGGCGGCGCACTCCATGGTGGCACGGAAATTGCACTGAATTAGGCGGACGAGATAATTGTTCATTATCGTGCTGATTTTAAGATCAGCGTTCTTATCACCAGTGAAAGGAGCAGGAAGCAATGAACGTACAACCTTTGGGCGACCGAGTCCTGGTCAAGCGCCTCGAGGAAGAAGAGGTACAGCGCGGCGGCATCATCATTCCCGATACGGCCAAGGAAAAGCCGCAGCAGGGCGAAGTCGTGGCGGCCGGTCCGGGGCGCGTCGGCGACAACGGCGACCGCGTGTCGCTGGAAGTCAAGGTCGGCGACAAGATCCTCTTTGGCAAGTACTCCGGCACGGAAGTCAATCTGGATGATTCCGAATACCTCATGATGCGGGAAGAGGACATCCTGGGTATCGTGTCGTAGATCATCGAGTGTCCGAACCGTAACCTTAAAGGTCCGGTTGCGGCTGAATCTGTGAATATGCAAGGAGGGTTGAACCAGTGGCGAAGCAGTTGAAATTCAGGGATGAAGCCCGGCGCTCCGTGCTGAGCGGTGTGGAGACCCTGGCCAAGGCGGTGAAGGTCACGCTGGGTCCCAAGGGCCGGAACGTGGTGCTCGACAAGAAGTTCGGTTCGCCGACCGTCACGAAGGACGGCGTGTCGGTGGCCAAGGAAATCGAATTGCAGGACCCCTACGAGAACATGGGGGCCCAGATGGTCAAGGAAGTGGCTTCGAAGACCAGCGATATCGCCGGCGACGGGACCACGACGGCCACGGTGCTGGCCGAGGCCATCTACCGAGAGGGGCTGAAGAACGTGACCGCCGGTCACAATCCCATGGCCCTGAAGCGCGGCATCGAGAAGGCCGTGGCCGCGGTGGTGGACGAGATCGAGGGGATCAGCCAGCCGACGGCCGGCAAGACCGAGATCGCCCAGGTCGCGACGATTTCCGCCAACAACGACCCCGAGATCGGCGACCTGATCGCCAATGCCATGGAGAAGGTGGGCAAGGACGGGGTCATCACGGTGGAAGAGGCCAAAAGCATGGACACCATGCTCGACGTGGTCGAAGGCATGCAGTTTGACAAGGGGTACATTTCCCCTTATTTCGTGACGGACTCCGAGCGGATGGAGTGCAGCCTCGAAGATCCCTATATCCTGATCCACGAGAAGAAGATCAGCGCGATGAAGGACCTCCTGCCCATCCTCGAGAAGGTCGTGCAGCAGGGCAAGTCCATGCTGATCATCGCCGAGGACGTGGAAGGCGAGGCCCTGGCCACGCTGGTGGTCAACAAACTGCGCGGCACCATGCGCATCTCGGCCGTCAAGGCGCCGGGGTTCGGCGACCGCCGCAAGGCCATGCTGGAGGACATCGCGATCCTGACCGGCGGCCGGGTGATCACCGAGGACATCGGCATCAAGCTGGAAAACGTGACCTTCGAAGACCTGGGCCAGGCCAAGCGCGTGGTGATCGACAAGGACGAATCGACGATCATCGAAGGCGCCGGTTCCCAGTCCGAGATCGAAGGCCGTATCGGCCAGATCCGCCGCCAGATCGATGAGACGACGTCCGACTACGACCGCGAGAAACTGCAGGAACGCCTGGCCAAGCTGGCCGGCGGCGTGGCCGTGATCAACGTCGGTGCGGCGACCGAGACGGAAATGAAGGAGAAGAAGGCCCGCGTGGAAGATGCGCTGCATGCGACGCGCGCGGCCGTGGAAGAGGGCATCGTGCCCGGCGGCGGTGTCGTGTACCTGCGGGGTTCCGGTGCGCTGGACGGGCTGCAGGTCAACGGCGACGAAGCCACCGGAGTGAGCATTCTGCGAAGGGCCCTGGAAGAGCCGCTGCGCCACATCGCGGCCAATGCCGGCGCGGAGGGTTCGGTCATCATCGAGCACGTGAAGCAGAAGGAAGGCGCCGTGGGTTACAACGCGAATTCGGGCGACTATGAAGACCTCATGTCGGCCGGCGTGATCGACCCGGCGAAGGTGACGCGCATTGCGTTGCAGAACGCTTCCAGCATCGCGTCCCTCCTGCTGACCACCGAGACCCTGGTGACGGACATTCCCGAGAAGGAGCCACCTCCCGCGCCGGGCGGTTACGGCGGAGGCGGCATGGGCGGCATGGGCGGCATGGGCGGCATGATGTAGGCCTCCAGGCCCTCCTGCCAGGCAGTTCATGTACGTGAAGACCGGCGTCGGCTGTCTTAGCCGGCGCCGGTTTTGTTAGGAAGAAACACATGCCTACCTATCAGTACCGTTGCAACGAATGCAGACACGAGTTTTCCGAATTCCAGTCGATCACGGCGGATCCCCTTTCCACCTGTCCGGAATGCGGCGGCGCCGTGAAGCGCCTCATCAGCGGCGGGGCGGGCTTCCTGTTCAAGGGCGATGGATTCTATACCACGGACTACCGGAGCGAGAACTACAAGCAGGCCGAGAAGGCCGACCGGGAGTCTTCCTCGTCCAAGTCGGACGGCGGGTCCGACGGGTCTAAATCCGACGGCGCCAAGTCCGACGGGTCCAAGTCCGACGGCGGGTCCTCCGATGCGTCGGGTTCCGGGGACACATCGAAAACCGAAGCCTCCTCGAAGACCGATTCCTCTTCCGGCCAGCCTGGCTCCAACTGAAGGATAAACATGACCACAGACAACGCGCATACACCGGACGACATCAAGGTCATCCACGACCGCATCTACGAGCAGAGCGTCTTCGTCGACCGGCTGATCTCGGAAATCGGCAAGGTGATCGTCGGCCAGCAGTACATGATCGAACGCCTCCTGATCGGCCTGCTGACCAACGGGCACATATTGCTCGAAGGCGTGCCGGGCCTGGCCAAGACCCTGGCCGTGCGCACCCTGGCGTCGACGGTCTCGGCCCGGTTCCAGCGCATCCAGTTCACGCCGGACCTGCTCCCCGCCGATCTCACGGGCACCATGATCTACCAGGCGGGCAGTGGGGAGTTCATCGCCAAGAAGGGTCCGATTTTCGCCCATCTCATCCTGGCGGACGAGATCAACCGGGCGCCCGCGAAAGTGCAGAGCGCCCTGCTGGAAGCCATGCAGGAACACCAGGTCACCATCGGAGACGAGACTTTTCCGCTGGAGGACCCCTTCCTGGTACTCGCCACGCAGAACCCCATCGAGCAGGAAGGGACCTATCCCCTTCCGGAGGCCCAGGTCGACCGCTTCATGCTCAAGCTGACGACGACCTATCCCCGCAAGGAAGAGGAGCTTGAGATCCTGAATCGCATGACTTCCGGCGAACCGGCGGAAGTGGACCAGGTCGTTTCGCTGGAGGATATCGTCCGGGCGAGATCAATCATCAACCGGGTCTACATGGACGACAAGATCAAGCAGTACATCGTCGACCTCGTCTTTGCGACCCGAAACCCTGAAGAATACGGCGAACTCGCCGAAATCCGCGACCTGGTGGAATACGGCGCTTCGCCCCGGGCGACGATCTACCTGGCGACGGCCGCGCGCGCGCACGCCTTCCTGCGCCGCAGGGGCTACGTGACGCCCGAGGACGTGAAGTCGATCGGGATGGACGTGATGCGCCACCGCGTCATCGTCACTTACGAAGCCGAGGCCGAGGACATGACCTCGGAACAGATTCTTCAGCGCGTCTTCGACTGCGTAGAGATCCCTTGATACCCAGGCAGATCCTCCAGAAGATCCGGCAGATCGAGATCCGGACCAAGCATCTCGTGAACGACGTGTTCAGCGGCGAGTACCACAGCGTCTTCAAGGGACGCGGTATGGAGTTCGCCGAGGTGCGAGAATACGAACCGGGCGACGAGATCCGGTCGATCGACTGGAACGTAACCGCCCGCCTGGGACGTCCCTATATCAAGCGCTTCATCGAGGAACGGGAGCTGACGGTCATTCTCATGGCCGACGTCAGCGCATCGGGCCACTTCGGCACGGTGAACCAGATGAAGAGCGAGATCACCGCGGAGATTTGCGCGCTGCTGGCCTTCGCGGCGATCCAGAACAATGACCGCGTCGGCCTGCTCATGTTCACCGACCAGATCGAGAAGTTCATCCCGCCGAAGAAGGGACGGACCCACATCCTGCGGGTGATCCGGGAAGTGCTTTACACACAGCCCGGTCACACCGGCACCGACCTGACGCAGGCGCTCGAATACCTGAACCGGTTGCTGACGCGCCGGAGCATCGTTTTCATCCTGTCCGATTTCCTGACAGAGGACTACATGAAGCCTCTGCGCGTGGCCAGCAAGCGGCACGACGTGGTCGCCGTCACGATCACGGACCCGAGGGAACTCAGCCTGCCCGGCGTCGGCCTGATCGAATTGCAGGACGCGGAGACGGGCGAAGAGGTGCTCGTCGACACCGGCGACGCCAGTTGGCGCAGGCAGTATGCCGAATACAACGAAGCCCTCCGCGAGGCGCGCGACCAGCAGTTCCGGGTGACCGGAGTAGACGCCATCCACATCCGCACGGACGAGCCCTACATCGATCCGCTGCTGCAGTTCTTCAAGCTGCGCGAACGCAAATTCGCGCGGTGATCGGATGGCAACAAAGGCTTGCTTTACATCACTTTGTGTCATAAATTAGGATACTTTGAAAATCGCTGCGCGTTTTGCGCGAAGGTTGTGACAGCGGCGCTGGGAGTCTGACGTGATAGAAGTAAAGGACCTGACCAAGAAGTACGGCAATTTCACCGCGGTCCGGGACGTGAGTTTCGAGGTCGAAAAGGGCGAGATCCTCGGGTTCCTCGGACCGAACGCCGCCGGCAAGACCACGACCATGCGGGTGCTGACGTGCTTCATGCCCGCGACGGCCGGCACCGCCCGGGTGGCGGGGTTCGACACGTTCCGCCAATCCCTCGACGTGCGCCGCAGGGTGGGATACCTGCCGGAGAACGTACCCCTCTACCTGGACATGCGGGTCCGCCCTTACCTGGAATTTATCGCCAAAATCAAGGACATCCCGTCCCGTGATCGCCGGAGGGCCGTCAACCGCGTGATCGAGCTGGCCGCCCTGGAAGAAGTCGAGCACCGGATCATCGGCCACTGTTCCAAGGGGTTTCGCCAGCGGGTGGGCCTGGCCCAGGCGCTGATCCACGATCCGGACGTCCTGATCCTGGACGAGCCGACCAACGGCCTCGACCCCAAGCAGATCAACGAGGTCCGGGAGGTGATCAAGGGCCTGGCCGGGGACCATACCATCATTCTGAGCAGCCATATTCTGCCCGAGGTGAGCAAGACCTGCGAGCGCGTGGTCATTATCGACCAGGGCCGTATCGTGGCCGGGGACACGCCGGCCAACCTGGACGCGCGGCTGCGGGGCTCGCAGTCCATCTCCGCACAGATCCGGGGACCGGTCAGCGAGGTGATGGACCTGTTGAAGGAAAAGGAGGGCGTCGTAGACGTGAAGACCAGGTCTTCCATCGGCGACGGCCTCTGGCAGTACGACATCGACGTCCAGCCGGGACGGGATCTCCGTTCCGAGGTGGCATCGTCGGTGGTCGGCAAAAACTGGGACCTCGTGGAACTCACCACGGCCGGCATGAGCCTGGAGGAGATCTTCCTCGAGCTGACGACCCAGGAAGAGGAGGGCGACTGACGATGCAGGGATTGCTGGCCATATGGGGACGTGAATTGAAGGCCTATTTCATTTCACCCATCTTCTACGCCCTTTCGACCGTATTCATTTTCATCGTAAGCTTCATGTTTTTCTATAGCTTACAGAGCTACACCCAGTATTTCATGCAGGTCGCGCAGTACCCGACCATGATGGAGCGCATCAACATCAACGAGATGATCATGCGCCCGCTGTTCAATACCATGAGTTTCGTGGCCGTGCTGACGCTCATGCCCATGCTCACCATGCGGGTCTTTTCCGAGGAGAAGAAGACCGGTACGATCGAGCTGCTGCTGACCTCGCCGGTCCGCGACTGGCACGTGATCCTCGGCAAGTTCCTGGCGGCCTTCACCCTGTACACGGCCATGATCGGGCTGACGCTCATCTACCCGATGGTGCTCCAGGTGTACGGCGATCCGGACTGGGGCCCCATTTGGGCCGGCTACCTCGGTCTCGTGCTCCTCGGGGGCGGCGTGATCACCATCGGGCTCTTCGCCTCCTCGCTGACGGAGAACCAGATCGTGGCCGCCGTGATCTGCTTCGGCGCCGCGCTCATACTCTGGATGATGGATGTAGCGGCGGAATCGATGACCGGTATGCTGGGCGAGGTAGTCGGATACCTGTCCGTGCTGAGGCACTACAATACCTTCGAGAAGGGGATCATCGACTCGACGGACTGCCTCTTTTTCCTGAGTTTCATCTTCCTGGGCCTGTTCATTACGGTCCGGTCGGTTGAATCGACCCGCTGGCGGGGTTGACGCCGGTACCGAATGGACGCCGGTTCCGAATGGACGACCGGTCCTGCGCACTCAAGCTGCCTGCAGTATGAAAATGGGAGAAAACCGTACATGAGGAGTCTCGTTTCAACCGCCGGATACCTGGGGCTCATCCTGATCCTGGTCAGCGGGTACCTCTACGCCTCGGATGCGACGACGCCGCGCACGGTCCTGATCGTCCTGCTGGCCGGCCTGGCGATCGGATCGGCCTGGCTGGTCCTCGAGTGGGAGACGGTGTGGAACCTGCTGGGGCGGCGCACCACGCGGTACGGCGCCAACACCGCGGTCCTGGTCCTGCTGGTGATCGGCATCCTGGCCTTCGTGAACCTGATCGGCGCGCGGTACTCCCAGCGATACGATACGACCGCCAACAAGCGGTTCAGCCTCGCGGACCTGTCCATCAGCGTGCTGGAAGACCTCGGCCAGGACGTACACATCGTTGGATTCTTCAGATCCGGCGGGCCCGAAGCCATGCAACGGCACCAGATCGACGATATGCTGAACCAGTTTCAGTACCACACGGACCACATTACCTACGAATTCATCGACCCCGATCTCGAACCCAGCATCGCCCGCCAGTACAACATCTCCGCCTACGGGACGATCGTGTTCGAAAGCGAGGGCAAGACCGAACACATCAACCGCTACCTCGAAGCGAACGTGACCAACGCGCTGGTCAAGGTCACGCGGGAAGGCCAGAAGACCATCTACTTCCTGGAAGGCCACGGCGAGCACAACGTCAACCTGACCGACCAGGCCGGCTACAACAGGTTGCTCCAGCTGCTCGAGAACCAGAGCTACGTCGTCCGGAGTTTCTCGCTGCTCAGCGAAGTGGAAGTCCCGGCAGACTGCAGCGTCCTCGTGGTCGCGGGTCCCCGCACCAACCTGGTGGGTAACGAGCAGGAAGCCATTCGCGACTACCTGGACCGCGGCGGCCGTGCCCTGTTCCTGATCAATCCCGACTTCCCGGAGGATAGCGCCGACCTGTCGGCGCTCCTCGCCCACTGGAAGGTGCGGATCGGCGAGAACGTGGTGATCGACGAGAGTGCCGTGGGGCGCTTGCCCGGCATGAACGAGTACATGCCGGCCGTCATGCAGTACCCGGCCCATCCCATCACGCGCCCGCTCGGAAGCACCGTGAGTTTCTTTCCGCTGGTGCGGTCCGTCGAACCGGCGTCGGCCTCCGACGACACCGTGGAGATCCAGACCATCGCCATGACCAGTGCCCGCAGCTGGGCGGAGACCACGCTGCCGGGATCGCCGGAAGAAGCCGTGGAATACACACCGGCACTGGACCCGCAAGTGGACGAGCCCGGTCCCGTGTCCATCGCAGTGGCCATCACGGCCGTCCCCAGGGCGCTGCCCCGCAGGGACATGCGGACGCTGACGCCCCAGGAGATGGCGATGCGGCCGGAGGAGCACGAGCTGAAGACCCGCATCGTGGTCGTCGGCAACTCGGCTTTTGCCAACAATACCTATATCAGGCTGCCGGGCAACGGCGACCTGGCGCTGAACATCCTCAACTGGCTCGCCCAGGAGGAGGACCTGCTCGCGATCCGACCCAAGTCCAGCGACACCAGGCTGGTTCAGATCTCGCTGAGCCAGATGCGGGATATCTTCATCGTCACCGGCATCCTGTCGCCCATCGGCATCCTGATCGCGGGCGTCGTGGTGTGGTGGAGAAGGAAATAGGAGGCGAAGCGCCGTGAGTGGTGGACGGTACACGATCGTGCTGGCCGTGATCCTGGGATTGCTGGCGGCCGTTTTCTTCCTCTTCGTGCTCGAGGAAGAAGAAGTCGCGGTAGCCGAGCGGGTGTTCGAGCTCAACGCGGAAGAGGTCGTCGAGATCAGGGTGGCCGTGGACGGCGCGGTCACCACGATCGAGAAGGTCCCGCTGGAAGGCTGGGTGATTACCGATCCGGTCCGTTACGCGGCGGACCCGGACATCGTGGTTACGCTGCTGCGGGAATTCTCCGCCCTGTCCCCGGCCCGGACCATCGCCGATTCGGCGGAGGTCCTTTCGGAGTACGGCCTCGAGCGACCGTCGGCGTCCGTCGAGGTCATCCGGGGTCTCGACAAGTCCATGGTATTGCTGCTGGGAGACGTGAACCCGACGGGCGCGGCCCACTACGCCGTGGAACAGGGCACGCGGCGGGTGTTTCTCATCTCCGCGCAGATCAACGGGAACCTGCGCAAGACGACCGATGCGCTGCGGGACCGCAGGATGATGCGGGTCGAACAGGACGAGGTGGAGGAGATTGTCCTCGAAAAAGGCGACCGCCGCGTAGTCCTCAGGCTTGACCCCTTCGGGACCTGGCGCGTGGAAGCGCCCTACCGGCTGCCGGCGGAGCGCGATGAAGTGATCAACGCGTTGGGTACAATCATCAACGCCACGGCCATTGCCTTCATCGACGACGCGCCGTCTTCGCTTGCAGGATACGGCCTGGCGGATCCGGTAATGACGGCGACCGTGAAATCCGGCGACGGCAGCGTCCTCCATTCGCTTTCACTGGGCAATGAGGAGATGGGCCAGGTCTACGCCATGACCAGCGAAAGGCGCAATGTATACTCGGTCTCGACGTCGATCCCACGGCAACTGGACCGGGAACCCGATTTCTACCGGCGTCTCACGGCCTTCGATTTCCAGTCCTACAGGGTCCCCACTTTTTCGATGAACATCGGAGACGAGAACGTGACGCTGGTCAAGCATGCCTTTGAGGACTGGCGGATGACGTCGCCCTACGCGCTGAGAGCGAATGACCAGTTCATCACGGCCATGCTGGACAGCCTGGAGATCATGCGCGTGCGGGACCACATCCCGGCGACGGCCGCGAACAGCGCGGCGTACGGTTTCGAGCAACCGGTCGCCCGCCTTTCGCTTACGATCGATGACCGGGTAAACCCCCAGGAAATCATGGTCGGGACGGACTCCGGCGACGGGCAGTACACCTACGTCTTGGATCCAGCGGAAGAATGGATCTACGCGGTGGACGCTGCCAGCCTGCAGCGCATGCCGGCCTCCGCGATCGAGTTGCGCGACAACAAGATACTGCGGTTCAAGGGCTACGAGGTGCACATGTTCGAAGTGGTCACGCCCGACGACCGGCTGCGGGTGCGCCGCGACCAGAAGCAGCGAGTCGTGTGGAAACTGGAAGAGCCTTCAACGGGCGACGCGGACGCGATCTCGGTCGGCCGGGCCTTCAGCGAACTGGATTCACTGTATTCGGAGGCCTTCGTAACGGCGGACCCCGATGCGGACCTGGAAACATTCGGACTGGACCGGCCGGTCATGGAACTTACGTTGCAGGTCGGGGGCCGGGACAACGTGCCGGAAGAACGCATTTCGCTCCTGGTAGGCAGATCCCTCCCCGGGGACGAGAGCCTGGTCTACGTCAAGCAAAGGAACAGCCCCGTCGTGTCCCTGGCCAGGGCCGGGTTCATAGCCCGGATCAACGAAATGGTCGCCCAGACACCGAAATCGTGACGTGAGGCGGCATGCGGTGAGGCGTTCCTGTTTACTCGCCACCGTCCTGGTGGCCGTCGCGACGGACCCGGTCGACACCGGAGCCTTCCCGGGACCGCAGGAAGGAGATCCCGGGTTTTCGATCGAGGCCTCAGTGGACCGCGACCGGATTACCGTGGGCGATCCCTTCCTGTACCGGGTCACCGTGAAGAGTCCCGGCAACTCCGCCATCGAATGGCCGGAATCCGGGACGCCTCCGGAAGGTTTCGATCTCCTGTCCTTCGAGCATGCAGGACCCCTGTCCGGACCCGGTGACGCGAACATCGATCTGCTCCGGTACGAACTCACCCTGTACCGGACCGGCGAGCATTCCATCCCGCCCTTTGCGCTCAAGTGCGTCCTGTCGGATGGCACCGAATTATCCGCCGAATCAGAGGCCATTCCGTTTTCCGTCGTCAGCGTAATAGACGATGATGCCGCGGATATACGCGATCTGAAGTCCCCGGTGGACATCCCCGGCGGGACGCCCTGGTACTACTGGCTGATCGCCGGACTGGTGTTGCTCGCCGTCGCGGCGGCCGTCTTCCTGTACATCAGGCGCCGGAGGAAACGGGAGGATCCGCAAGGTACGGTCCCGGAGATCGAACGCCCGCCCGAAGAGATCGCCCTGGAAGAACTGGAACGGCTGGCCCTGAAGGAATGGCTGGCAAAGGGACGCGTGAAAGCCCACTATTCCGCGCTTTCGGAAATCCTGCGCCGGTACCTGTCCGGACGCTACGGGATAGCCGCGATGGAATACACGACCTCCGAGCTGCTGACGGCATTGAACGCGCGCCAGGTCGGCCACGAAGAATCCCGGGTCGTCCGGGAACTCTTCGAAGAATGCGACATGGTCAAATACGCCAGGTTCACGCCGGAAACGCATCGGCAGTCGCTTTCGCTGCGGGAAGGACGGGAGATCGTCGAGCTGACACGTCCGCCCGAAGTATCGGAAGTCACTGAGCCGGCAAAGGATTGATGCTCCCATGTTTTTCTCCACGCCCATGATCCTGGTGTTGCTCTTGATCCTGCCGGTGCTTCTATGGACGTACCGCCGGCGATTGAAGGCACGCCGGGGCGGACTGAGCTTCTCGGACATCTCTTTTGTCAACCGGTTGGAGCCCGCGTCCGCCCTGAAGTTCCGCCACGTTCCCACCGCGCTGCGCACCATGGCCATCGGCCTGGCCATCCTCGCCCTGGCCCGCCCGCAGACCGGCACTGAAGGCGCGGAAGTGATGACGGAGGGGATTGACATCGTTCTGGCGCTCGATATATCCGGGAGCATGGGGGCGGAAGACTACAAGCCACGCAACCGGCTTTTCGTGGCCAAGTCCGTGATTTCCGACTTTATCCGGGAACGGACGAACGACCGGATCGGCATGGTGGTCTTCGCGGGACGGAGCTTCACCCAGTGCCCGCTGACGCTGGATTACGACGTGTTGCTCGGCCTGCTGGACCAGGTGGAGATCGGGTTGACCGAAGACGGCACGGCGATCGGGATGGGCATTGCCAATTCCGTCAACCGTCTGCGGCAGAGCGCCGCCGAAAGCAAAGTGGTCATTCTGCTTACCGACGGCGTGAACAACACGGGGGCGATCGACCCCATCACCGCGGCCAAGGCGGCCGACGCGCTGGGGATCAAGATCTACTCGATCGGGATCGGGAAAGAGGGCGGCGCGCCCATCCCAGTCGACGATCCCGTGCTGGGCCGCACGTACGCGCGCAACCGGGACGGCAGCCTCGCCCTCACGGAAATCGATGAAGGGACGCTCAGGGAGGTCGCGCGAATTACGGGAGGGTTCTATTTCAAGGCGACCGATGCCGAGATGCTGTCCCACATCTACCAGCGGATAGACGCGCTGGAACGTACGGAGATGAAGGTCATCGCCTACTCGAGGTACACCGAACTGTTCGGGTATTTCCTATTGCCGGCCATGTTTCTCATACTGGCGGATATCGTGCTGTCGCACACCCGGCTGAGAAGACTGCCGTAGCACGTACGGCCCGGTGGCGGCGTGTAACGGCCGAGGAGCCGACATGCAGTTTGCACAACCTGAATTCCTCTATCTCCTGGCGGCCGCGCCCCTGCTCGTCCTGTTCTTCGCCGCGCGGTTCCGGCGCAGGCGCGAAGCCCTCAGGCAACTGGGAGAACCGGAACTGATCGGCAGGCTGTCCCGTTCAACCGTGGCGAGAAGACAGTCGGTCAAGGCGGCCCTCTTGCTCTTTGCCCTGATCTGTTTCGTGCTGGCCCTCGCCCGGCCGCAGTTCGGGACCCGGTCCGAAACCGTGCGCCAGACCGGGTTCTCGGTCATGGCCGCGCTGGACGTTTCCAACAGCATGCTGGCCGAGGATGTCCGGCCGAACCGCCTCGTACGGGCCAAGTACGCCGTCCGGTCCCTGGTTGGGAAGCTTCGTAACGACCGGATCGGCCTGGTGGTATTCGCCGGGTCCGCTTTTCTCCAGTGCCCGCTGACCACCGATTACAGCATCGTGGACCTCTTTCTGGACGGCATCGATACCCGGACCGTGGGTACCCAGGGTACGGCCATCGCGGAGGCGCTGCGCATCGCGGGCCGGTCGTTTCGGCAGGATCACAAGGGGTACAAGGCCGTCGTGCTGATCACCGACGGAGAAGACCACCAGGAAGACCCGCTCGCCATTGCTTCGGAACTGGCGGCCCAAGGGGTCCGCGTCTACGTGGTGGGCATCGGTACGCCGCAGGGCGTACCCATACCGGTCACGGACGAGGACGGCAGGGTCGCCGGCCACATGCGGGACCGGTCCGGCGCGGTGGTCATGAGCCGCCTGGACGAGTCCACGCTGCGACATATCGCGGAAACGACCGGAGGAGCCTACTACAGGGCCTCGCCCGGTGGAGAGGAGATGGACCTGGTATACGACACCATCGCATCACTGGAGAAAGCGGAGTTCGAGAGCAGAGAATTTACGCAGTATGTTGAACGTTTCCAGTATATATTGTTTTTCGGCCTGCTGCTCCTGGTCGCGGATACCGTGATCCGGGACCGCGGCCTGCTCGACGAATCGTAGGGAACGGAAACCGAAGCCATGAGCGCAATCCTGGTCATCCTGTTGTTTCTCGGCTGGCAGCCGGCCGTGAAGAACGCCCGCGGCAACGTACTGTATCAACAGGAAAAATACGATGAGGCGCTGGCGGCCTATGACGAGGCGCTGGCGGAGGACGGCGAGAACCCGGCACTGCATTACAACCGGGGCAACGCACTGTACCGCTCCGACCAGCATCCCTCGGCTGTACAGGCCTATGCGAACGCGGTAGACGGCGAGGCGCCGGTCGGTGGCCGGGCCCAGTACAACATGGGGAACAGCCTCTATCGCATGGGCCTGCTGAAGGATTCCATCGAGGCGTACAAGGCGGGCCTGCGGATCGAGCCGGACGACATTGACATGAAATACAACCTGGAATACGTAATGCGGCAGCTTCAGCAGCAGGAGGAACAGGAACGCAGAAACGCACAGGACCGGCAGCAGGATCCGGAGGATCAGGCTAACCAGGATGCCCAGGACAACCGGGATGACCCGGACGACCCGGACGACCAGAACGACCCGAACGACGGGGGACCGGAACCCGATGAAGAGGAAAGCCCGAAAGCGCCTCCGCCGCCCCGTGAAGGGGAACTGAGCAGGGCGGAAGCGGAACGCCTGCTGAACGCCCTGAACAAGGACGAGCAGGACATCCAGCGCCGGCTGCGCAGACAACAGGCCACGCAGGTCAATCCGGAGAAAGACTGGTAACCGGTCCGGGGGTCGGGCTGACCAGGCGGACCGGGCAGACCGGGGAATCGCAATGGTAGTCCTATGATTGTCATGAAATTCGGCGGCACTTCCGTAGGCGGCGCGGACGCTATTCGTCAAGTCGTCGAGATCGTCGCGAACTACCGCGAACACGATATGGTGGTGGTCCTGTCCGCCATGAGCAAGGTGACCGACGCGCTCCGTGCCATGGCGGCGCAGGCCTGCGAGGGTACGGAGCCCACGGCCTCCCTTTCTGCGCTGAGGAAACGCCACGAGGAGACGATCCATGCCCTGGCCGAAGGAAAAGAGCGGGAACAGGCTCTCGAGGTCTGTGCCGGGCTCATCGACGAACTGACGGGCATCCTGCACGGCATCACACTGCTCAGGGAGCTTTCCCCCCGTTCGGCCGACCTGGTCAGCTCCTTCGGCGAGCGCCTTTCCGTGGTCGTCGTCTCGGCCGCGCTCAGGTCGGCCGGCCTGTCGTCCCTGCCCGTCGACGCGCGGGAGTATGTGAAGACGAACGAGCGCTACACCGAGGCGGAGGTTAATTTCGCCGAGACGGACCGGCGGCTTTCGGCGGACCTGGCGCCGATGGTATCGAGTGCTCGCATACCGATCGTAACGGGGTTTATCGGATCCACCGACGAAGGCGTGACCACGACCCTCGGGCGGGGCGCTTCGGACTACACCGCCTCCCTGGTCGCCAGTGCGCTGCAGGCTGAGGAAGTATGGATCTGGACGGACGTGGACGGCGCGATGACGGCCGACCCGAGGATCGTCGAGGACGCCCGCGTCCTCAAGGAGATTTCGTATCTCGAGGCCTCGGAGATGTCCTATTTCGGCGCCAAGGTACTCCATCCCATGACCATGCTGCCCGCGGTGAAACAGGAGATTCCCATCCGGATACGGAACACCTTCCGGACCGGGCACAGCGGTACGCTCATCACTTCGCGCACCCGCGCCGCACCGCTGGGCGTGAAAGCCGTAACGAGTATCGACCGGCTCTGCCTGATCATGGTCGAGGGCACCAGCCTGAGCCGGACGCCGGATACCCACGCGCGGCTGTTCAAGACCACGGCGGACCGCAAGACCCAGGTCATCATGATCACGCAGGCTTCCTCTGAACACGACATCTGCCTGGTCGTCGGCGAAGGAGACGGCCCGGGAACGGTCCAGGCGCTGAAGGAAGAATTCCGTCACGAGGTCGCCGAAGGCAGCCTGGAGGAAATCTCGGTTCAATCCGACCTGGCCGTGGTGGCCGTGGTCGGCGGCGGCATGAAGGGCACACCGGGCATCGCGGCCCGCACATTCGGCATTCTCGGCGAACAAGGAATAAACATCATCGCCATCGCCCAGGGTTCGTCGGAGCTGAACATTTCATTCATCATCGGCCGGGACGACCTGCGGAAGACCGTCCAACTGGTGCACGCGTCCTTCGGACTGGGAGGGGACGGAGATTTTGAGCACGATTAATCTGTTTCAATTCGGCAAGGGCAATATCGGCGGTGCCTTGATCCGGCAGGTGGCGGACCGCGCCGGTTCTTTGGCCGAAACCACCGGCCTTTCCTTCGAATACATCGGCATCTGCGGCCGGAACCGGCTGATTTTCAATCCAGGAGGGCTCAACAAGGCGTTAAGCGGCCCCGGCGGCCTGGACCGACTGCTCGAAGACGGGGACAGCCGCAAGGACTACCCGGGCGCGGCCGCCATGATCGATCGCCTGCTGGGCGGTCCGGGCGGTCCGGGCGATCCGCCCGTGAACCTGTGCGTCGTCGACACCACGTCCGCCGAAATGACGGAAGTGCACCTGGCCTGCCTTCGCCGGGGCGTACCGGTCGTGACGGCCAACAAGAAGCCCATCACCGACCGGAGCGCCGCCTACGAAGAGATCCGGCGGCTCGGCCGCGCCGACCGGATGCGGTACTGGTACGAAACGACCGCCGGCGCCGGCCTGCCCATCGTCAGCACCGTCAGGGAACTGGTGGATACCGGGGACGAGGTAACGCGGATCGCGGGATGCCTGAGCGGCACGCTGGGATATATCTGTTCCCAGCTCGACCACGGCCGGACCTTCTCCGAGATCGTGCGGGAGGCAAAGGAACTCGGGTACACGGAACCCGATCCACGGGACGACCTGAACGGGATGGACGTGGCCAGGAAGGCCTTGATCCTGGCCCGTGAGATCGGATACCGCCTTGAACTCGACGACCTGGAGATCGAAGGCATGGTCTCCAACGCGCTGCTGGACGCACCGTCGGTGGACGCGTTCATGGCCATGCTGACCGGCGAAGACACGGCCTACGCGCAGCGGGTCGAATCCGGCGGAGATCGCGGCCAGGTGCTGCGGTACGTCGCCACGGTGGGAGAAGGCACGTGCCGGGTAGGCCTCGAAAACGTGGACCGGGAGAGTCCCCTGGGAAGCCTGGCCGGTCCGGACAACATGGTTGTGTGCACCACGAAGCGGTACCGGGACAACCCGCTGATCGTGCGGGGACCGGGCGCGGGGCCGGAGGTCACGGCGGGCGGCCTGTTCGGAGACCTGATCAAGGCGGCAAGGGCGCTGCCGGGCAGCGATCATCCATGACCTTCATTCCAGATCCGGGAGCATGAAATGTCGACGAATGAAATCAAAGTAGGGGTCCTTGGCGCTACCGGGGCGGTCGGGCAGCGGTTCGTCCAGTTGCTCGAAGACCATCCGTGGTTCAGGATAACCGCCGTCGCGGCCTCGGAGCGGTCTGCCGGCAAACCCTACGCGGAAGCCGTGACCTGGCGGCTGGACACGCCGGTCCCGGAGTCCGTGCGCGCGCTGCCCGTCGCGCTTTGCGAACCGGGACTGGACTGCGACCTGGTGTTTTCGGGCCTGGATTCCGCGGTGGCCGGTCCGATCGAGGCGGCCTTCGCGGCGGCCGACTACGCCGTCGTCAGCAATTCGAAGAACCACCGCATGGACGAGGACGTGCCGCTGCTCGTTCCCGAGGTCAACGGGGACCATTGCGCGATCATCGACTATCAGCGCAGACGCAGGGGGTATAACCGCGGGTTCATCGCGACCAATCCGAACTGCTCCACCATCGGCCTTACGATGGCGCTCAAGCCGATCGTCGAACGCTTCGGCATACGGCAGGTCGCGGTCACCACCCTGCAGGCCCTGTCCGGGGCCGGTTACCCGGGCGTCCCCTCCCTCGAGATCCTCGATAACGTGCTTCCCTACATCGGGGAAGAAGAAGACAAGATGGAGCGGGAAACCCTGAAGCTGCTGGGCAGGTTCAGGGACAACCGGATCGAGCATGCCGGGATCGTCGTGAGCGCGCAATGCAACCGGGTACACGTCCAGGACGGCCACATGGAATGCGTTTCCGTCGCCCTGGAGAACAAGACCGATACGAACAGTCTCGCCGAGGCGTTGCGCAACCACCGGGGACCGCCCCAGGAACTCGGCCTGCCCTTCGCTCCGGCGCGCCCGGTCATCGTACGCGATGAACCGGACCGGCCGCAGCCGAGGATGGACCGCGACGCCGAAAACGGCATGGCCGTGACGGTGGGCCGGATCCGGCCCTGTCCTGTGCTGGACATGAAATTCGTGTTACTTTCACACAACACCGTCCGGGGGGCCGCGGGTACGTCCATCCTGAACGCGGAGTTCCTGCGGACCCAGGGATACCTGGATTGAACCCATGAAACGGTGCATGCAGACCGGTCTCATCGTATTGCTGCTGCTCGGAGCACGGGCCGTGCCGGGTCAGGAAATCTCGGTCACGGCCGAGGTGAGCCGTACCCGGATGACGGTCGACGAGACGCTGATCCTGACGGTTTCAGTCTCCGGCTCCGAACTGGGCGATGTCCCGAAACCCGTCCTGCCCGATATGCAGCCGTTCATCGTCATCGGCAGCACGTCTTCCTCCTCCTCCAGCTTCAACCTGGTGAACGGCAAACTGTCCTCCTCCCGGTCCGTGCGGTTCATCTATCAGTTGAAACCCCGGAGGACGGGCACTTTCGTCATCGACGCGGCCGAAGTGACGCTTGACGGCGTCGCCCACGAAACGACGCCGATCACGATCGAGGTTACGCCGGGCGCACAGGGTTCTTCGCAACCGGGCGCAACACGTGCCGCGCCGTCCGGCGGTTCACCGTCTACGGCCGCGGGTCAGTCCTCAGCCGCGGGTCTATCGCAGGATGCCGCCGGCACGCCGGACCTGGAGGATACGGTCTACATCCGGACCAACGTGGACAAGCGGCGGGCCTACCTGGGCGAGCAGGTAACAGTGACCTATACGCTATACACCCGTCTGGGCCTGTCGAACGCCCGTTACGACGTGGTCCCCTCCTACACCGGCTTCTGGATGGAGGAGCTCTTCTCCGCCCATCACCTCGACTTCAAGGAAGAAATCATCGGCGGCCGAAGGTACGCCGTCGCGAAGCTGCGAGACATCGCCCTTTTCCCCACCGTGACGGGAGAACTGAAACTCGAGCCGTTGTCGATGATCTGTGACGTGCAGGCCGAACGGTCCCGCAGAAGTCTCTTCGACAGCTTTCTCTCCGATCCCTTCGACACGTTTTTCTCGAATACGCGCCAGATCAGGGTGGTGTCCGGCGAGCAGACCGTGCAGGTGCTGCCGCTGCCGGGCGAGGGCCGCCCCGACGGTTTCCGCAACGCGGTGGGCGACTTCTCGCTCAAGGCGATGGTGGATCAGGCCACCACGGAAGTGAACCAGCCCGTGACGCTGACGATCGAGCTGACCGGAGAAGGCAACCTGAAGACCGTGGAGGATCCCGAACTGCCGCCGCTCGGTGATTTCAAGGAATACCAGTCCGGCAACCGGGCGGAGTACGCGTCCGGCAGGCTGCGGATCTCCGGTACCAAGACCTGGGATCACGTGCTCATCCCCACGGTACCCGGCGACCATGCCATCGCTTCGCTGGCCTTTCCCTTCTTCGATCCCGATACGGACGCCTACCGGGTTACGACGACCGAACCGATAACGATTTCCGTCCTGCCGGCCAGCGGATCGCAGGCGGCCGTCGTCGGCATGCCGCGCAGATCGGTCGTCCGGCAGATCCGCGAAGATATCCAGTACATCAAACCCGAAACGGCCTACCTGGGCGACCAGGGCGAGGTCCTGTTCCGGTCGACCTGGTACTTGCTGCTGCATGTCTTGCCCGTCGCGGCGATCCTGGCGACGGTCCTGTACCGGTCCCACGCCCATCGCCTGCGGCGCGACACCAGTTTCGCCCGGCGGCGCCGGGCGAGAAGCACCGCCTTCGGCCTGCTGCGCCGGTCCCGGGAGCAGCTGGAACAGGGCGCGCTCGACCAGGCCTTCACCGGCATTTCTAACGCGTTGTACGGTTACGTCGCCGACAGGTGCAACCTGCCGACGGCCGGCCTGACGTCCCCCCGCGTCGTCGAACTGCTCAGGCAACGGGGCGTGGACGAAGACACGGCTGACCTGGTCAGGGACTGCCTGGACGCTTGCGACCTGGCCCGGTTTGCCCCGACGGCGCATACGGCGGAACACGCCGGCGACCTGCACGACAAAGCCCGGAACGGTATCGAAACCATCGAATCCCAGCTATCCCGAGACCGTTGAGAGCCACCGCGATTCACGATATGCGCGCGGATGGCCCGGCGGCCGTCTCTAACCCGGATCGGAGACCGGAAGCCCGGGGTTTTCGACGCCTGGTCGCGGGTTTTCGAAACCTGGTCGTGGGGGCTCGACACCTGGTCGCGGGACTGGGCCTGGCCGTCCTGGCCATTGGCCTTGCGGCCGCTGGTTGCGCCGAAGACGCGGTGGACCGGCAGACCACGGAGTTGTACCGCCAGGGCAACCTGCTGTACGAGGGCGGGAAATTCGCGGAGGCCAGCCGGACGTACGAACGCATCATTGAACGCGGGGTACGCAATGGGCACGTGTATTACAACCTGGGGAACGCCTATTACAAGCAGGATCGGATCGGCTTGGCCATCCTGGCCTACGAGCGGGCGACCCGCCTCCTGCCCCGGGACGTGGACCTGCACAACAACCTGGACCTCGCGAAGGAACGGACGACGGACCAGATCGCGGGCGAAGTGCCGTGGTTCGGCCGGCAGGCGCTGGACGGCGTGACGGTGAACGAAGCCACGGTCGCCGCCACCTCGGCCGGATTCCTCGCGTCGCTGGCGCTGGTGGGCTTTCTGCTCGCGAGACGGCCGCGCACGCGGTCCGCGATTGGTTACGCGCTCCTGGTCTCCTGCCTCGTGCTGCTCATGGCCGCCGGGTTCCTGGGCATCAAGATCTACGACAGCCTGGTGAACGAGGAGGCGATCGTCCTGCGGCCGACGGCCGTGGTCAGAACGGGGCCCGACGTATCATCCGAACCGGTTTTCACGCTGCACGAAGGCGCCAAGGTCCAACTGGTCGAACACCGGGACGACTGGCTCCGAATCCGCCTGCCGGACGGAAAGAACGGCTGGCTGTCACAGGACGATCTCGAGGGCATCTGACCCGCGCCGCGCCATCCTCGGTTCGATTTAAGCATTCAAACCTACCACAGGAAGACGGAACACGCCCATGTTTACTTCCATTTCCGATCCGCAGACCCAGCCCATCGATCCCGAAGACCGGGCCTACTGGTCTCAGGTCCGGTCCCAGTTCATGCTTGAACCGGGCCACGCCTATCTCAACAACGCCGCCCTGGGCATGCCTCCCAAGCCCGTTCGGGATGCCGTCGCCGCGGGATTCCGCCTGATGTCCGAGAACCCGTCGAAGGCCAAGCGGGATTTCCACGGCTACATCGAGTCCGAGCTCAGGCCCGCCATGGCGAGTTTCCTGGGTGCGGAGACGGGTGAAATCGCCCTGGCGCGCAATGCGACCGAGGGACTCTATCATATCGTAAACGGACTGGGCCTGGCGCCGGGAGACGGGGTCCTGATGACTACGCAGGAGCATCCCAGCGCGGTGAAGCCCTGGAAGGTAAGGGCGGAGCGATACGGTATCGAGGTCCGGGAAGTCCATATCCCCAGCCCGCTGGTGGGAGCGGACGACATCCTGGAACGAATCTCCGCGGCGATCGACGGGCGGACGAAAGTGCTCTTCTTCTGTCACGTCACCCGGGGGGGTTACCTGTATCCGGTAAAAAGGCTCTGCGCCATGGCCAGGGATAAGGGGTTGATATCGGCCGTCGACGGCGCCCAGGCGGTGGGGATGCTGCACGTCGACCTGGCCGAGGTCGGCAGCGACCTGTACACCAACAGCCTGCACAAGTGGTTCCTCGGTCCCGCCGGCACGGGATTCCTCCATGTCACCCGCGCCATGCAGCCCTCCTTCAGCACCCTCTACGCGCCGGAGGCCGAACCCGGCGGCGACGCGCGCCGTTACGAAATCCAGGGAACCTACGACCTGCCCGTGCGCGCGGCCCTCGGCACCGCCCTGGATTTCCTGAACCGCATCGGAATTGGCAATATCGAGCGGCGCCTGCGCATGCTGTCGGACTACCTGAGAAAGGCCCTGCTGGAAGTCCCCGGGCTACGGCTGCTCACCAGCCTGTCCCACGACATCTCGTCTCCGGGTTCCACCATCTTCGAGTTCGACGGGATCGACGCGGCGCGGTGGCGCGGTCCCATGGAGGAGGAAGCGCAACTCCACGTGGACGATCATGACCGGGACGGCCATCGGGGCCTCCGCATCTCCACCCACTACTACAACACGACGGACGAAATCGACCGGTGCGTCGAGAAGCTTAAAGAAATGGCACGGCGGGACGGGCGTTAAGCGCGGCCGGCTCAGACGTCGTATCCCAGCTCCACCAGCGCTTCGCCCAGAAGGTCCATCGGGAGCGCGCCTTCGGCCTTCTTCCACCGCCCCACCGCTTCGGGCCGCACGACGATACGGCTCAGGGAGATGTCGAGATAGGCTTCAAGCCGTCGGAGGGTCTCTTCCTGTTTCAGCACGAAGTCTTCGAACCGGACGGTCACGAGGTGGCCGGGGACCGGCGTCGCCTTCATGAGCCGGTACTGGTACAGCCACGAAATCGCCCGCTGCCGCCTGATGTCCGCCGTGTCCGGATACGCAATGCCGAAGTCACCGAGATCGTCGGTCCGGTGCCGGGCGAGGATGCCGTCCCTCGGGTCCCGGATCCAGTGGATGTACCGGATATCGGGATACATGCGGACGATCCACGGATAGATGAGCGTGGTTTCCGGCAGTTTCCAACCGCGGAAAGGAGCCCCGTTTTCCAGCACATCCGCCAGGTAGGCTTCCACCTTCTCCACGAATTCCGGGTCGATGTCCATTCCCAGCACCTCTGAGAAATCCCAGGAAGTGCCACCGGTCCACCGGACGTACTTCGCAAAGATCCGGCAGGCGTCATACAGGTCGTGCGGGGGTACCTTGTCGCCCGAGGCGTTGATCGTCCGACCCATGTAGACACCGCTGGTGTATAGCGTGTGGGACATGGCCCGCGTGCCGGAGTGTCCCCGGCCAATAATGGTAATGATGGGCATGGTCTGGACCCGGTGGACGGTGACTGCCGTCTGAAAAGGATCAGCAGGTTCCTTCAGGAAATCGGTGGGATAGATCAGACCCGGATCATCGACAGGGAGATATGCCCGCTGAAGCACTGGTCGATATCGGAGCCGGGCTTCCGGTGCCGTTCGTGATAATTCCCTTTGTGCAGGTAACCGTCTTCGGTCGGCGTGAACGTGATGCGGAAGGGACTCGTGTCCACCGGAGTGGATTTGACCTCCAGGCGGGTTTTGTCGTGATCCGGGTGGGGGAGGTTGACGTTGTAGAAAACCCCGGTTTCCGGTTCCTCGCGCAGCAGGCGTTCCAGGACCGGCCGCAGCCGTTCCGCGGCCAGCGGCCAGTCGATCTTCCGGCCGTCCGCCGTGTAATGCGACAGCGCCATGGCCTTGAAGCCGTGGATGGCGCCCTCCCTGGCGGCGGCCACCGTGCCGGATTCGTAGACGTCCACCCCTAGATTGCCCCCGTTGTTGATACCGGACAGCAACCAGTCCCCGTCGGTCGCAAGCTGGTTGACCGCCAGGCGCGCACAGTCGGCGGGCGTGCCCCATACCCTGTACCTGCGGCCCCCGAGTTCATCCACGCGAATGGGCTGGTTGTTGGTCAACTGGTGTGCCGCGCCCGACTGTACTTCCGCCGGGGCGACCACGACCACTTCACCCCACTGCGACGCCAGGCCTTCGAGCGTAAGCAGGCCCGGTGCCTCGATGCCGTCGTCGTTGGTGACAATCAGTTTCACAGCGGCCTACTTGCCCTGGGCAGTGGATTTACCGGACGGTCCGGATGGTCCGCCATGCGGTTCGGATGGGCCGGATGGGTGCGGACCGCCCGTTTCCCGGTCGTCGCCCTTGCCGCCCGTTTCCCCGTGGTTGCCCCTGCCCTTCAACCGGCGCCAGCAGGGATAGATCAGGCGGACTAAAGGATAAATCGTCAGGACGGCGAGTACGCCGCTGATGCATTGTATGGCGCGGGCCAGGCGTAGATTGTGCTTTCTTCTCATACACATTTCGTCGAATTGGCATTAAAAAAGCGACCGGTCCCGGATACTGACCGATCGCGAAATACGCTAGTCATCTAAACGCCACTTGTCAAGCCGATTCAAGGGGTCCGGTACGAAACCGGGCGGGGAAACTTGAGGCCGGTACCGGACGGGAGGTACGGACGGTTGACGGCAGGCATGAGCCGGTACGGGCGCGGGTGGCGGATCGTTTCCGGACGTCGTTCGGTTCGACGCGGCAGGTCACATGCTATCCGTCTTCTGCGGGAAGATCGGGACGCCCCTCGGGCATGATGAAGGCCATGAAGAGGTAGATCAGAGTTACCGTTCCAATGGAAAACAGAAAGGCGATGAAGAACCCGATACGCATCAGCGTGGGGTCCAGGTTGAAGGCATCCGCAAGGCCGTTGCACACGCCGAAGATCTTCTTGCCTTCATTCAGCCTGTACAGCCGTCGATGTTTGAAGAACTCCATAATCTGCCCTCTGTAGACGAACAAAATGAATACCGCGGCGCCGATGGCCACGATGGGAACCATGGGCAGGAAGAAGGAAAACCGCCCGAAATCCGGCGCATATGACCAGGTCAGTACGATCACGGCCAGCAGGATGAACAGTCCGCCCAGGACCATGCTGTTGTTCCGGTTGGTGGGCTGGTTCTCCGCAACCTGCCGCGCGCCTTTCTCCGGCTGGTCTGAATTCCCTGAATCGGCGGGCGAATCGGAGACCGCCGCGGGGGCCAGGCCCGGATCCCGCGGTATGATGAAGACACATACCAGGTACGCCAGAAAGACAAAGGGGCCGAATACCGGCAGGGTGATGACCGTGAAGGCCACCATGGCGATACGCAGCACGGAAGCGTCCACGTCGAAGTATTCAGCCAGGCCGCCGCAGATGCCGCTGATCATCCGGTTGGAAGCGGATCTGTAGAGTGTTTTGTCGGGCACGGCAGCGTTACCTTTCCTCTTTTTCCGGTGCGGGCGGCTCTTCCTCGGCCGGCGGCTGTTCCGCGGCCGGCGGATCTTCCGTGGCCGGTGGGCTTGCGGGTTGGGCCGATGGGCTCGCGGATTGGGCCGGTGGCAGGACTTCCTTTGCATTGTTCTTGTTGTGCTGCAACCTGGCGCGCACGATCAGGCCGATGCCCACGAACAGCAGGACGAAGCCGAAGAACTCCACGTCGCTCGCGATGACCGTGGCCAGGCCGATGCCCACCAGGAGTACGACGAATAGAGAAGGCACGCCTGAATCCTGCTTTTTTGCTTCGATGTAGATCCCTTTCTCGATCATCGCCATGCGTTCATGGTGTCTGATTTCCCGTCCTCTTCTCAAGTACCCCAGTAACGCGCAGATGACGCCCAGTCCGAAGGGGATGGCGATGGCCACGATGGCTGGCTCCTCGTAATCCAGATATGCGAGGACAACGACCATGACGCATACGCTGACGAAAAACGCTGCCCAGGCCTTCCAGTTATCCATATCCTGCCTCCGATCGGAGATCGCCCTGCCTGTCAACCACCCTGACCTGACCTGCTTCTCAAGGTTTCGACACGAAAGTCGATCGTTTTGTTTCAGAAACTAAAAGTTAAATTGATTTGTCGTTACCGCCATAAGAAAAGCATGACCGTATGCTGAAACATTTGTAGATTCCCGATAGTCATATAAGCAATAGGGATACCGACCTGGATCCCTGTCAGGGGTCGAATCTGTCGGGCGAAACGGCCCTGTTAATGGCTGTGATGCGCTTGAGACAGGATGAGGCGACCCATGGATTTGAGCGATGAGGAGCTCGTCGCAAGGGCCCGGGAGGGAGACCGGCCGGCCTTCGCCCGTCTCGTCGAACGGCACAGCGTTTCGGTGTTCAACTTGACGTTGCGGATCGTCGGGAACCGGGAAGACGCGGAAGAGGCCGCGCAGGACGTGTTCGTCCGCGCTTTCAGAAGTCTCGACCGGTTTCGCGGGGATTCCAGGTTCTCTACGTGGCTCTACCGCATCGCCGTAAACGTGAGTCTGAGTTCGGCGCGCCGTTCCCGGCGGGATCTGTCCACCACTTCCCTCTCGGAGCCTGAAGACGACGAGGACGGATTGCCGATGCAGCTGCCCGATCCGTCGGCGGACCCCGCTGAACGGTTCGAGCAGGCTGAATTCAGGGATCAGGTCAGGAATATGGTGGCGGCGCTTCCGCCTATTTACAGCGCAGTGATTTCGATGTATCATATGCAAAGCCTGTCTTACGACGAGATCGCGGAAGCGCTGGAGCTGCCGATCGGCACAGTCAAGGCCCGGTTGTTCCGCGCCCGTGCCGCGTTGCGGAAGCTGATCTACCGGTCCATCGAGCCCGATACGCTGAGTTAGGCTGGATCCGGCAACCCCGGAACAGAACGATTATGAACTGCGAATCTGCACAAAGAATGGTGTACGAGGCGGTCGACCGGGCGCTTTCCCCGGAAGAGCGCCGCCTGTTGGATGGCCACCTTGCCGGCTGCGAACGCTGCAGGTCGGAGGCGGTGGTTCTCGACGCGTTGATCGAGACGGTCGAAACGGCCCCGGCCGCGAAACCCACCGAAGCCTTCCTGTCCAACGTGATGTCGCAGCTGCCCGCGCCTTCGCGGTCATCGTGGTTCGCGCCGGCCCTGGTCCTTCCCCGTCTCGTCTTCGCCTTTACGCTGGCCGCCGCCGCACTGGTCTGGCTGTACCGTGCGTCACTCTTTGAAATCGTGGGAAACCTCCCGCCCGTTCAAACGGTGTCCGGGCCGGTGACGACCGCGATCCGAGATATCCAGGCATACCTGCAAGCGCAGGCGGGCGCAGTCCTGACCCAACTTCCGGTACCGGTTTCCACTTCGGTCGAATGGGGTTCCTTGCTGTTGGTCGCCACCACACTCGCGGTCGGCTATCTGCTCATACGCGCGGCGGAGAACCTGCATGTCGGCCGATCGAGCTTCCGGATCGATAGGCGGTACTGAAATGCCTGCCCGCACGGGCTGAACAACCGCCGCGCATCCTGCCCCGGCACCCCCGCTTCTCACCCGAGAACCGGGCCGTTCCCATCCCGCATACCTGTTGACATTCCGCGCCTTAATCGTTTTATTTCACCCTGTTGCATACGGTTTGCAAAGACGGCGGATTCCCCTGCTATCGGGATGATCGGACGGTTTCCACATGTCGACGGAACACATTCGCAACTTCTCCATCATCGCGCATATCGATCACGGCAAATCGACGCTGGCGGATCGCCTGCTGGAGATGACGGGCACCGTGTCTCCCCTGAAGATGCGTGCCCAGATGCTCGACAATCTAGACCTGGAGCGGGAGCGGGGCATCACGATCAAGGCCCACGCGATCCGCATGTCCTACGATGCGCCGGACGGACGGTCTTTCGCGTTGAATCTGATCGATACCCCCGGGCACGTCGATTTTTCCTACGAGGTGTCCCGGAGCCTCGCGGCCTGTGAAGGCGCGCTCCTGATCGTGGACGCCGTACAGGGCATCGAGGCGCAGACGATCAGCAATCTATACCTGGCCCTGGAGAACGACCTGACCATCATACCGGTCATCAACAAGATCGATCTGCCCAACGCGCGGGTCGACGTCGTGACGGGCCAGATCGTGGATCTGCTGGGCGTCGACCCCGAAGATGTGGTACTGACCAGTGCGAGGGACGGTATCGGCGTCGAAGCGGTACTGGAGGCCATCCTGGACCGTATCCCGCCCCCGGAACCCGATGACGGTCCCTTGCGGGCCCTCATCTTCGATTCGATCTTCGATCAGTACCGGGGCGCGGTGCCCTACGTACGTGTCGTGAGCGGCGAGTTAAAGCCGGGCATGCAAATCAGGATGTGCTCCAATGACAAGCAGTTCGAAGTCGCCGAGACCGGTGTGCTCCGTTTCGACAAGGCCCCCGTGGACGCGCTCACGGCCGGGGAGGTCGGCTATCTGATCGGGAACATCCGCAACGTGGCCGACGCCAGTGTGGGCGACACGGTCACCGACGCCGCCCGGCCCTGTGACGAACCGCTGCCCGGGTACCGGGAGGCCAAGTCCATGGTGTTCAGCGGGCTCTACCCGGCGACTTCGGAAGATTACGAACCGCTGAAGGAAGCCCTCGAGAAGTACCAGTTGAACGACGCCGCCCTGGTGTATGAACCCGAGACTTCGGTGGCCCTCGGATTCGGCTTTCGCTGCGGATTCCTCGGTCTGCTCCACATGGAAGTCGTGCAGGAACGGCTCGAACGGGAGTACGGGCTCACGATCCTGGCCACCATGCCCAGCGTGGAGTACCGGATCACGACCACCGCCGGCGAGGTGCTCATGGTGGACAACCCGGCCGACATGCCCGATGCCTCGTACATCGACGCCGTGGAGGAGCCGTTCATCCAGGCCCAGATCGTCGTCCCGCACGACTACATCGGTAACATCATGAAACTGACCCGGGACCGACGGGGCGTCTACAAGGCCATGGAATACCTCGACCCGACCCGGGTCGCCCTGCAGTACGAACTGCCGCTTTCGGAGATCGTCTTCGACTTCTACGACCGGTTGAAATCGATCAGCCGCGGATACGCCTCCTTCGACTACGACTTCCTGGAATACCGCACCTCGCCCCTGGTCAGGCTGAACCTGCTGCTCAACGGCGACCTGGTGGATGCCCTGTCGATCATCATCCACAAGGACAAGGCCTACGAGTGGGGCCGCGAGCTGTGCCAGCGGCTGCGCAAGATCATACCGCGGCAGATGTTCGAGGTCGCCGTCCAGGCCGCCATCGGCGGCCGCGTCATCGCGCGGGAGTCGATCCGTCCCCTGCGCAAGAACGTCACGGCCAAATGCTACGGCGGCGACATCACGCGGAAGCGCAAGCTCCTGGAACGTCAGAAGGAGGGCAAGCGGCGCATGAAGCAGGTGGGAAATGTCGAAGTGCCACAGGAAGCCTTCCTGGCGGTACTGGATATACGGGGCGAAGGCGCGGCAGTGGGAGGCTGAACGTCCGGACCGCGATGTCCCGGCGGATGGCGGTCCCGGCGGATGGCGGTCCCGGCGGATTGCGGTCCCCCGGTGGATGGCGGTCCCGGCGGATGGCGGTCCCGGCGGATGGCGGTCCCGGCGGATGACACGGTTCCTGGAGGATTCGAACCCTTGGCAAGAAACAAGTCGCTGCTCAGAGAGTACGTGGAAATCCTGCTGTTCACCGTACTGCTCTTCCTCTTCATACGGGCGGAGGTCGTCCAGGCGTTTCGCATACCGTCGGAGTCCATGGAGGCCACCCTCCAGGTGGGGGACTTCCTGCTGGTCAACAAGTTCATCTACGGTCCCGGCATTCCGTTCACCGATATACGCATGCCCGCCTGGCGCGATCCCGAACCCGGTGATATCCTGGTGTTTCCTTATCCCCGCAACCCGGCACAGATGTTCATCAAAAGATGCATCGCCGTCTCCGGCCAGAAGGTGGAAATCCGGGACAAGCGCGTATACGTGGACGACGTGATGGTGGAGAATCCTCCGCAGGTCAAGTTCGATGACCCGTCGGTCAGGGCGGCGACCCGAAGCACGCGAGACAACTGGGGTCCCAAGATCGTCCCGGCGGACGCCCTGTTCGTCATGGGCGACAACCGGGACTACAGTTCCGACAGCAGGTACTGGGGATTCGTGGACCGGGAGGACGTGGTGGGCAACGCCTTCATCATCTACTGGTCCTGGGAACGCCACCGCGAGGACCCAGAACTGGTGTGGCAGTCGTCCAGGCCCCTGGAGAGCGTCGCCTCGCTGGTCTACGTACTGGGGTACAACATCGTGCATGTTCCGTGGCGGGTCCGCTGGAACCGCATCGGCAGGATTGTCATGTAGATCGGGGCGCGACTCAGTAGATCGGGACGCAATCACAGCAGATCGGGGCGCAAACCCATTGGCCGGCCTCTACGTTCATATTCCCTTCTGCAGCCACGCCTGTCCATACTGCGATTTCTCCTTTGAATTGCTCAAAGGCGGCCGGGTGGACGAGTTGCTGGCCGCCCTGGACACCGAGGCGGAGCGGCGCGGCCGCGAATCGCCCTGGGCCGACGGCGTCTTCGAGACCGTCTTCCTGGGGGGCGGCACGCCCACCTGCCTCACGGATCGACAGCTGGACCGCGTCTTCCGGACGATCCATGATCGATTTCGGGTCGCTCCCCATGCCGAGATCACGGTGGAAGCGAATCCGGAAACGGTCAGCATCCCCAAGCTGAAACGGCTACGCGGACTCGGTGTCGACCGGATCTCTATCGGTGTCCAATCCTTCTCCCGCGACATCCTGATGAAACTGGGGCGTCGCCACACAGCGGACTGTGCCGAAAAGGCGTTCGCGTCCGCCAGGGAAGCCGGTTTCCGGAACGTCAATCTCGATCTCATGTTCGGCGTGCCCGGCCAGTCGGCGGCGGACTGGGCGGATACGCTGGAACGGGCGGTTACCCTGGATCCCGAGCACTTGTCGGTCTATGGCCTGACGATCGAGCCGGGGACGGAATACGCCCGGCTGGCGGAACAGGGCGCGCTGGACCTGCCGGACGAAGGGCGGCACACGGCCCTGTACTTCCAGGCCTTGGACCGGCTTTCCGACGCCGGTTTCCGGCAGTATGAGATCTCCAACCTGGCGAAACCAGGATTTGCATGCAGGCACAACGAATCCTGCTGGAAGGGCGACGAATATCTGGGGCTGGGGCCGTCGGCCCACTCGCGCATGGACGGACGGAGACTCGCCAATGCGCGCGGTCTCGCCGACTACCTGCATGCCATGGATGCACGGGGAGAAGCCACCGACATGGATGAAACGCTTTCGGTGGACGAACGTATACACGAGTATATCCTGCTGAGCCTGAGATCCGTGGATGGCCTGGACACCCGGCTCTTTCGAGACCGCTACGGGGACGACGCAATGGACGAACGGGATCCGGCCATCCATGCCCTGGCCGGCGAGGGGTTGCTTGCTAAACGCGGATCGCGGCTCTGCCTGACCCGGAGAGGACTGGCCCTGGCCGACAGCGTCTGCGAATATCTCATGTAGGCCATGCAGAAAGTGAAGACGGCATGAAGAAGATCAGGGTGGGCATCCTGTGCGGGGGCCGGTCGGCGGAACACCAGGTCTCTTTGCAATCGGCCCGGAATATCGTCGACGCCATCGACCGGGACCGGTACGAGGTCGTGCTGATCGGCATCGACCGAACTGGCCAGTGGCACCTGGGCGATTCGGCGGGATTCCTGCTCAACGCCCACGATCCGAAGCAGATCGCCCTGAACCGCCTGAGCGAGACGGTGACCCTTGCACCCGGGGCGCCCAGCGACCCGGTGACGACCACGACGACGCACCGTCCGGCAGGAGACATCGACGTCATATTTCCCGTGCTTCACGGCCCCTTCGGCGAGGACGGCACGGTACAGGGCCTGCTCAAGCTGGCCAATCTGCCCTTTGTCGGTTCGGGCGTCCTGGGTTCGGCGGTGTCCATGGACAAGGACGTGATGAAGCGCCTGTTGCGGGATGCGGGCATCGCCATCGCCGAGTTCATGACCTTCGTATCCTCCGAACGAGATGGGATCTCCTTCGATGAAGTGCGGGGCCGGCTGGGCATGCCTTGTTTCATCAAGCCCGCCAACCTGGGTTCCTCCGTCGGCATCACCAAGGCCCGCGATGCCCGTGAATTCGAAGCGGGCGTACGGGAGGCGTTCCGGTACGACCGGAAGATCCTGGTGGAAGAGTGCGTAAGCGGCCGCGAGATCGAATGCGCCGTGCTGGGGAATGCCCAGCCCTGCGCCTCCGGCCTGGGCGAGGTACGGCCCACCCATGAGTTCTATTCTTACGAGGCGAAGTACATCGACGAGCACGGCGCCGAACTGGAGATTCCGGCCAAATTGCCGCCGGACCTGACTGAGAAGATCCGTGCGACCGCCGTGGAGACCCACAGGGCCCTGGCCTGCGAGGGCATGTCCCGGGTGGACTTCTTTCTGAAGGAAGACGGCGAAGTCTTGGTCAACGAGCTCAATACCATTCCCGGGTTCACCCGGATCAGCATGTTCCCCAAGCTGTGGGAAGTCGCCGGCGTCTCCTACGCCGACCTGATCGACCGCCTGATCCAGCTTGCGCTGGAACGGTTCGATGAAGAGGAATCGCTCGAAACGTAGCCCGGCCGCGCCTCGCCTGGCAGTATGGTTGTTTCACGGACTTTTTTATATTGTCAATGTTGATTGAAATAAAAATCAACATATGTTTTAGTTAGGGACATACCCCGGGCCCATCATCTTGAAAACGGATATGGTCGTTGTCGGCACAGTCGTCATCGGCCTGTCCATCGCGTGCGAACTGCATTGTCGCGGGACGGGCGTAACGCCGGCCGGATTTCGCTTGACACGGCGCCGGCCGCCGAGTTAGAATACCTTGTGCAACGGCCGTCTCCGGTCCTGCCCATCCCGCGGGAATAGCTCAGTTGGCAGAGCATCAGCTTCCCAAGCTGAGGGTCGCGGGTTCGAGCCCCGTTTCCCGCCTGGCTGCCCTGTGGCGTTCTTGTCCACAGGGCGTTTTCTTGTGAGGGAGTTACCCGTGCGAAGAACGGCGGTCGGCCTGGCCGGCCTGAGCGGCCTGAGCGGCCTGGCCGGCCTCGGACTGGTCATCGCCGCCCTGGTGTGCACCGGGTGCGGCGCGAAGACCATGCAGTATTCCGGTTCGCTTAATACGCCCGAGGCCGAATACGCGAAGGCGCTGAGCCTGCTGGAATCGGGCGCCCATGACGAGGCGGAAGCGGCATTGCGCAGGACGATGCGGCTCGATGACGGCTTCGCGCCGGCCTACGTGGGGATGAGCCGCCTTCTTCTTGAGCGGGGAGACGTCAAGGAGGCGATCCGGTACGTGCATATGGCCCGGATCAGGGACGTGGACTACGTGCCCTGCTGGCTGATGGCTGCCCGTCTCTATGACGCCGCCGGCCAGTACGAAGCGGCGGTGGCCGAATTCAGGGAGGCGATTACCAGGGACAAAGACCGTTTGTGGGCGGTGGAAAGCTATTTCGACCTGGGCCGGACCCTGGAGAAGCTGGACAGGCTGGAGGAGGCCCACGACGCCTACATGGAAGTGATCACCCTGGATCCCCTCCATCTCGAGGCCCGATCCTCGGTGACGCGCATTTGGAAGACTCTGGGCCCCGAATTCCTGATGCGCCTGCGCTACGAGAACCGGGACATCATCCTTCCTTGATGAGGTCCTGGATGAACCTGACGGACCTCGCCAGGGTCTCCCTTCTCTCCGGCTCGCTGTCCCCGGTAATACCGCATTCATAGGCCAGGTATCCGTCGAAACCGATGTCCCTGAGGGCGGACAGCCCCGCCTTCCAGTCGATGTCCCCGGAGCCCGGTTCCTGGCGGGTGTTATCGGCCATGTGCACGTGGCCCACGTAACGGCGTCCGATGCGTCTGAGCGTGGCCGGCGTGTCCGTCTCCTCGATGTGCATGTGGAAAAAGTCGCACAGCAGGCTGGCCGACGGCGGATCGCCGGCTCGCCGGATGATCTCGATGCCCCGCTCCTGTTGCCTCAGCAGGTGCTCCTCGTAACGGTTCAACGGTTCCAGCAACACCTTCGTCTGCTGCTCCGCGGCGAATGCGGCCAGGTCCCGAACGATCTCCGTCAGCAGTTGCATTTCCAGGGTGACGGCGTCGGCCAGCGGCGTGAGGTCCGGGAGGCGCGGCGGCCCGAATATGGGCGGAAGGATGAGACCGACGGCGCCGAAATGCCCGCAAACCTGCAGGTTCTCCTTCGCCTCGGCAATGCTGTGGTTTCGCTTGTCGACGTCCGGGTCCAGGAAGTCGAAGGTGCCCTGGCCGCAGAGCGAGACCAGCCGGATGGCGCGGTTCCGCAGCGCGGACTCCAGTTCGTCGATCCGCCGGGCCGGACCCCTTCCGGAGATCTCGAGGCCTTCGACGTTCAATGATTCGGCGAAATCCAGTTTCTCGTCGAGTGTGACGCCGGGGAGCAGACCTTCCTGCAGGGCGATTTTCATTTCGACTCCTTGGGTTGGATCGGACTGCGCCGGCCAGGCGCGTCCATGGGTTTCGAAGTGTTCCAGACCGTGGATGTATCGGGCACATCCGCGTTCCGGTAGGTGGGGATGAAGGACCAGCGCTCCCGGCCGGACCGGTTCGGATGGGAACTGTGCAGCAGCCCGTCGTGGAAGACCAGCACGTCCCCCTGTTTCATTTCCACGTCGATGATCGTTTCGCCCTCGAGCTCATCGTCCGAGACGCGGTTGGTGAACCCCCTGGCGTCCCGCACGGATGCATGGTCCCGCTTCCGGCGGTGGGAGCCGGGTATGACCCGCAGGCAGCCGTTTTCCGTGGTCGCGTCTTCGAGCGCGATCCATGCAGACCACTTGGTCGCGCCGCCCCAGTACGCCTGGTCCTGGTGCCAGGGTGAGGCGAAGTGGACCGATGGGGACTTGAACACGGGCTTCGCGCTGAGGAACTCGATGCGCGGCCCGATCAGCGGTTGCAGGATAGCGGCCATCCGGGGGTCGCAGGATACCGACGCGAACCGGGCCGGGATGTTGTCGCACATCCACACGTGAACGCCCGACGGCCCCGAGGTGTTTTCCACCAGTTCCTTCGCCGCGGTCTTGCAGGCCGCCATCTCTTCGGTCGTGAATACGGATTCGACGAGGAGGAAACCGTTCTCCGCGAAGGATGAAGGGGCCTCGTCCGGCACCTTGAGCACATCCGCCTCCCGCAAGCGCTAGTGTGAGTCCCTGGCCACCGGCGCGCCGCTTCCGCCGACCAGGAAATCGAAGTCCACGCCGCGGTCGGCCTGGAGCACGTGGTCCACGTACAACCGGCAGTATCCCCGGTCCATCGCGGGTTCCGGCGGCGACCAGCGGGCCCGCCTCCGGGCCAGCTCATCTTCGGGCACTTCGAGTTCGAGGCGGCGTTGCCCGACGTCCAGCGCGATCATGTCGCCGTCCTTAACGAGGGCCAGCGTGCCGCCCGCGGCGGCTTCCGGCGCCGTGTGGAGCACGACGGTGCCGAAGGCCGTGCCGCTCATGCGCGCGTCGGATATACGGACCATGTCCGTGACGCCCCGCTGCAGCAATTTCGACGGCAGGGGCATGTTCCCCACCTCGGCCATGCCCGGATATCCCTTCGGCCCGCAGTTCTTCAGCACCAGGACGTCATCGGCCTCCACGTCCAGGTCCGGATCGTCGATGCGGTCGTGGAGGTCTTCGATGTTTTCGAACACCATGGCGCGGCCGCGGTGCCGCATCAGTCCGGGCGACGCCGCCGAGGGCTTGATGATGGCGCCGTCGGGACACAGGTTGCCCCGGAGCACGGCGAGTCCCCCGGCCTTAGTCAACGGAGCATCCAGCGTCCGGATCACGTCCCGGTCGTGACAGGGCGCATCGGCCGTGTTCTCCCCGATGGTCCTGCCGTTCACGGTCAGGGCGTCGCGATGGATCAAGTCGCCCAGTTCGCGGATGACGGCCGGCAAGCCGCCGGCGTAGTAGAAATCTTCCATCAGGTATTTGCCCGAGGGCATCAGGTTCACGATGCACGGGACGTCGCAGCCCAGCTTGTCCCAGTCCTGCAGGGAGAGATCTACGCCGAGGCGGCCCGCGATGGCCAGCAGGTGCACGACCGAGTTGGTGGAACCCCCGACGGCTCCGACGACCCGGATGGCGTTCTCCAGGGCCTCGCGCGTGACGATGCGGGACATGCGCAGGTCCTCCCGGACCATCTCCACCACGCGCGCGCCCGCTTCGTGGGCCAGCTTCATCCGCCGGGCATCGGCCGCGGGGATGGCGGCGTTGCCGGGCATGCCCAGGCCCAGCGCTTCCACGACGCTGGCCATGGTGGAGGCCGTGCCCATGGTCATGCAGTGGCCCGTGGACCGGTTCATGCAGGATTCCGCTTCCAGGAACTCCTCCTCGCTCATCGTCCCGGCGCGCACCTCGTCGCTGAACTTGTAGACGTCCGTGCCGGACCCGATATTCCGTCCCCTGAACCGGCCGTTGAGCATGGGCCCGCCCGAGATGGCCAGGGTGGGCAGGTCGCAGCTCGCCGCGCCCATGAGCAGGGCCGGGGTGGTCTTGTCGCAACCGACGAGCAGGATTACTCCGTCGAGGGGATTGGCCCGGATGGTTTCTTCGACGTCCATGCTCACCAGGTTGCGGAAGAGCATGGTGGTGGGCCGCATGAGGGGCTCGCCCAGGGACATGACGGGAAACTCCACCGGGAACCCGCCCGCTTCGTAGACGCCCCGGCGTACCCGCTCCGCGATGGTCCGGAAATGGGCGTTGCACGGCGTCAGTTCCGACCAGGTGTTGCAGATGCCGATGACGGGCCGGCCGTCGAAGACGTGATCCGGAAGCCCCTGGTTCTTCATCCAGCTTCGATGGATGAACCCCACTTTGTCTCTGGGTCCGAACCAGCGGGCGCTGCGTAGAGACGATGACATGCATGCTCCTGACTTTGATCGTTGGATGGCCCGGCGTTACCTGGATCGCCTGGTCCGCCTGGTCCGCCTGGTCCGCCCGGTCCGCCTGGTCCGCCCGGTCCGCCAGGCCGCCGACCAGGCCGCGCGCAGCGTGGCGGGCGCAAGGACGAACCGGATGAAGGGAAGGAACAGGGTGACGGGGATGACTCGGATCTCGCCCCGGCCATCCAGCTCGAATACCGCCTCGTCGAAATCGGGTTCGACCCGCAGCCGCACGCGCTCGGCGCCGTGGAGAAATCCGGTAAGGGCGCAGAAAGTGCCCCAGAGGCGGCCCGTGTCACAGGGATTGTCCAGCCCGAAACGGCCCGCGACGTGCAGGGACACGAAACGCACGCACCTGGCCATATCACGCAGGAATATCAGCACGCCCCGGACGAATCCCCTCGTCTTCAGTACCCGGCGCAAGCGTTCCCACGGAGCACGTTTTCCATCGGCCTTTCCGTCGGTCGAGGTGCGCGCGGACGGGGCCTCCGGTCCGCCTGGTTCGTCCGCTCTACCTGATTCGGCCGATTCAGCCGCCGCGCGGGACCTCCGCCTGCGCTTACGCTTTCGACGGGCGCCGGTCGATAGGGAAGGGGTGACGCGGAGAAGGCCGAACAGCCACCCGAACGTGATCCTGCCCGAGAAGTCCTCCCGGCGAACGACCGAGAAGGTGATCGTCACGGGAACCGCCAGTAGCATCACCACCGAGAGCAGGAGGATGACCGGTATGAGCAGATAGGGTTCGAAGATCGGAATCAAGGTTCAGCTTTCTTTTCCGATCGGTGTTTCAACCACCGGTCCAGCACCGACTTCACGAGATCCGCCATCGAGTTCGTGGCCGAGGAGAATCCGGACTGGCCCGCCATGCGCTCCAGCCGGACTTCCCCGTCCCGGACGACCAGCACGGCCACAGGTTGTACGCCGCCGCCGCCGCCGCTGCCGCCCCGTTCCTCTTCCTTTCCCGACATTCCGCCGCCGCCGAAGCCGTAACCGAGCCGGACCAGGGGGACGACCGTCGTCTCCCCGACCTCCACGGGATCGCCGACGACGGACTGCGCCCTGGTCATCTCCCTCATTTCACTCAGTGTGGTCTTGACCAGATTCTCCAGATCAGCCATGCAAAGTCTCCATTTGGTTATCGGTGTGTTTGTCCCGTCACCGGGTGCGTTTGTCCCGTCACCGGGTGCGTTGCGGAAGATCCCGTCAGTCGCCCCACAGTTCCTCCAGGCGGCGGTCCCGGCCGCAGTTGTACCGGTAAAACTTGTACCGCAACGGGTTCTTGATGTAGTAATCCTGGTGGTATTCTTCGGCCCGGTAAAACGTCGACGCCGGGGTGACCTCGGTCACCACGCGGTCGAACCGGCCGGAATCGATGATCTTCTGCCTGGATGCTTCGGCCAGCGCTTTCTGTTCGGCGTCGTGATAGAAGATCCCGGCGCGGTACTGGTTGCCCTTGTCGCAGAACTGCCGGTCGTCCACCGTGGGATCGATGTTCACCCAGAAGACGTCCAGCAGTTCCTGGTAGGAGATCTTCGACGGGTCGTAACGGACCTCCATGGCTTCAGTGTGTCCCGTACGGCCGGTGGTTACCTGCCCGTAAGTGGGATTTGGCGTTGTTCCGCCGATATAACCCGCGATGGTCGAAATGACGCCATCCAGTTCGTCATAGGGCGGCTCCATGCACCAGAAACAGCCACCGGCAAAGGTCGCCAGCGCGATTTCGCTGGTCTGCTCGGTCTGCGTGGCCTCGCCGGATCGCGGCGCGGGTTCGCCGCCGGGCCGGGCCACGGTGTACATGGTAAAGGCGAACAGTGCCGCGATGAGCGCGATCGGCAGGACACGCTTCGCATAGAACATGGGGATCTCCTTTCACGATGAACGGGCCCGTCCGGATTGCACGGGGGACCGTTCTAGCCGAACAGGCTCAACTGGTTCGTCGGTTTGGATTTCGCCTTTTTCCGCCTGCCCGGATCCGATTTTCGCGGACCGTCCGGACGGTCGTACTGCTTCAACTGTTCTTCTATATCGGTCAGGAAGGGTGACGGCCGGGTGGTACGCACCTCCCCGAAGAGCATGCGCTTCCCGGACCGAACCAGGTAAAGCCGTTCTTTCGCACGGGTCATGGCCACGTAGAACAGGCGGCGCTCCTCGTCCGCGTCCGACACCTCGCCGCCGTGTTGCAGGGGCACCAAGCCGTCTTCGCACCCCACGACGAAGACGACCGGGAATTCGAGTCCCTTGGCCGCGTGCAGGGTCATGAGGTTCACATGCTCCGACGCTTCGCCGAAAGCGTCGTATTCCTGGCTGAGCAGCAGCTTGTCGAGCATGACCGGCAGTTCCGTTTCGATTCGGGCGTACCGGGCGAGCTCGCGCAGGCTGTCATCCGCCCTGGGATAACGCCACTTCAGCTTGTCCCAGATGGAAGAGCGCGCCAGGTTCTCCAATATGTGGGCCGCCGTCCGTTTTTCAAGGTCGGTATTGATCGTCTTCAGGTCACTCAACAGGGCTTCCACGCCGTTCCTGGATCGCTTCATGAGCAGGCGGGGATGATCCATCAGTTCTCTCACGTGGTCGATCGTGATCTGGTTGCGCTTTTTCCAGAGTTCCTCGATGAGTTCCACGGTCCGGTCCCCCAGCCCGTCGATCGTTGAAGACAGGCACCGCAGCGCCGAGCCTGTGGTGACGGTCCGTCCGTCGCCCAGCTGAAGCAGGGTAACGATCTCCTGCACGCCCGGCCGGTTGATGAGGGACGTATCCCCTGCTACGTGGTACGGTATTCCGCTGCGTTCAAAGGCTTCCACCAGGGCGGTATTCTGACTGTTCACCCGGTACAGTACGGCGATGTCGCCGAAGGATCGTTCCTCGCCCGGGTCCGGCCCGTGTTCCAGACGCCCCGAATCCTGGGAGAAATGGCTGGTGCCGCCCACCATGCGTTCGATCTGGTGCACGACGTATTCGGCTTCGGCCCGGTCCGACCGGGTCTCCCGGATGACCAGGCGTCCCTGGACGTAGAGCGCGGCAACCGGCGGCGGCGCCGTGGAAGCGCCGGAAGCGCGCATGACCTGGGACGAGGCGTCGAGCAAGGTAGCCGCGGATCGGTAGTTCTCGCCGAGGTACCGTACCGCCGCTCCGGGGAAATCTTCCTCGAAGGAGTGGAAGTAACGGGTGTCCGCTCCGCGAAAACCATAGATCGCCTGGTTGGGATCGCCGATGGCGGTCATCCGCGCGCCGCCTTCCACCAGGATCTTCAGCAGGTCGTGCTGGGCCGGGTTGATGTCCTGGTACTCGTCCACGAAAACATAGTGGAACCGCTCGTGCACATTTTGCCTGAACCGCTCGTCCGACCTCAGGAGCTTGGTGGTCTCCAGGATGACGTCGTCGAAATCAAGGAGCCCATGCCGACGCAGGAGCCGGGTGTACGCCGACACCGCTTCCGGTATTTCACCGCTTCGGCCCGACGCCTTCCATCGGGCGACCTCCTCCAGCCGCCTCCTCAGCTGCACGGCGTTGTCCAGCGGCCACTGCGCGCGGGCCAGCCGCTCCTGGTCATCGGGCGTCGCTACGCTCAGGCTGAAGGGAATGCTCGCATGGCGGGACCACTGGCGCATCAGGGCGAGGCAGATCCCGTGGAAAGTGCCGACCATGGCGGCCGTGCCGTCCTGCCCGTCGAGTTGTGCTCCCTGTTGAGCCTTCAGTATCCCTTCCTGCCCGTCGAGTACTGCGCCCTGTCGAGTCTTCATTACCCCGGCCTGCCCATTGAGCAGTGTGGCCAGTCGTGCCTTCAGCTCCCCGGCGGCCTTGTTGGTGAAGGTCACGGCCAGCATGCGGCCGGGCGTGGTTTCGTGACGCGCCAGGTACGCCATGCGGTGGGTCAGCGTGTGAGTCTTTCCGGTGCCGGGCCCCGCCACGATAAGCAGGTGTCCCTCGCGGTGCGTTACGGCCTTCAACTGATCTTCATTGAGCGGTCCGCTCATCGAGGTCGCGTCTTCCGGAGCTTCAGGCGCTTCCAGGTCCGCCACGTCGGGGGTCGTCTCTACCGGCATCGCGAACGCCGTCGTCTCCGGTACAGCCGGCACCGGAACCGCGACGTCGGCCTTCCCGTTGGTGATTGCCGGGGACGCCTCATCCACCTCCGGCGTTTCGTCCTCCCCCACTGCCGGCGTATCGTCCGGCACGGGATCCGCTCGAACCGGCTTCTTCTCCTTCACGGGAAGATCTTCCAGCAGGGCGATCTGCGTGTCGTCTCCGAGCCGGTCCTCCGGGTTGAACAACTTGATCACTCCGTAGTCTCCGTCATACCCCGGAAGGATATCCACCTCGCCGACGCGCATGCGGCGAATGCCCTCGGCGATCAGGGTGCCGCCTACCTGTGCGATGTCGTCTTCCGGTATGTCCAGGAGGATGTCGAGTTCGCTGCCCAGTCGCGAGACCATGGCCTGGTAAACCGTATCCACCGTCTTGGTACCGGGTCCCACCTGTTTCGCCTCGCCGATGATCTCGGGCAGGGGGATCACGCTGAAGAAATGGCGCGCGCGGGGGGGCTTCTTCCCCTCCTCACGGTCCGCAAGCGCTTCCACGCGGGCCATAACCCCCACGGTCACGGGCTTGCCGCAATCCGGACACAGGCCCTTCCCGTCGATCGTTTCCCTCGGGTGCATCCTTCTCTCGCACTTCCTGTGCCCGTCATAGTGGTACTTGCCCTCTTCTGGATAGAACTCCACCGTCCCGGTCAGTCCCTCGTCTTCAGGATCGGACAGGGCGCTGTAGATCGCGGGATAGTCGCAGGATGTATCGAACAGGGTGGTTTCCCGGCCCAGCTTTCCGGGCGAATGGGCGTCGGAGTTCGATACGAGCACGTAGGGGTCGAGCTGCTCCAGCCGCCAGTTCATGAGCGGATCGGACGACAGGCCGGTTTCGACGGCGAAGATGTGCTCGGTAAGGTCGCCGTAACAGTCAGATATCCGGTCGAATCCTCCCCTTGATCCCAGGGCCGAGAACCAGGGCGTCCAGACGTGGGCGGGGATGAGGCAGGCCATCGGGTCGGTCTCGAGGGTGATCTCCAGCAGGTCCCGGGAGTCCAGTCCCAGGATGGGACGTCCGTCCGATCGGATATTGCCGATGGCGCCGAGGTGGGCCTGCAGGGACTTGGCGGCCTCGAATCCGGGCGCCAGGATGATGTTATGCACCTTCCGCACGCGGCCGAGCCGTTTGTAGATGTTCGATATCTCGACCGTCAGCATGAAACGAACCGGCGCCCGGCAGGCGGCCGGCACCTGGCCGTCCATCGTCCTCTCGACCTCGGGCTTCAGCCGGAACAGGCCCTCCTCGGCCGGTTGCAGTTTCTCCTCCAACTCATCCATCCAGCCCGGGTGAACGAAATCCCCGGTGCCCACCACCCGGATGCCCTTCAGCTGGGCCCACTTGTACAGGTGCTCCAGGTTCAGGTTCTTGCTGGTCGCTCTCGAGTAGTGGGAGTGGAGATGCAGATCGGCGTGGAAGGGCAAGGCGTTCCCCTGTTCGTTGACCCGTCACGGATTCCATGCGCCGCAAGTGCCCGGTTCCGGGTCCTTCCGGCGTTGCCGCACCTGTTGGAAAGATGGGCAAATGCGCGGGTACGGGCAAGGAGTTTGTAGGGTCCGGGCGAGGTGGACCAGGCGATGAGGCCAGGCGGTCAGGAAGCCGGCGATTCGGCCGCTTCGCCCGGTTCCAGGACCTGTCCGCTCAGCCGGTTCCGGACACTGGACAGGAAGGCGAGCCCGTCTTCGAGGATGTAGTAGCAGATGGGCACCAGGATCAGCGTGATGGCGGTCGCGAATAGCACGCCGAATCCGAGGGATATGGCCATGGGGATGAGGAACTGCGCCTGGAGGCTTCGTTCCATCAGGATCGGAACCAGCCCGGCGAAGGTCGTGATCGAGGTCAGCAGCACGGGCCGGAACCGGGCGACCCCCGCGTTCCTGATGATCTCGTGCAGGTCCGCGTCGGGTCCCGCACGGTCGCGTCCGCGGTTGATGAAGTCCACCAGTACCAGGCTGTTGTTCACAACGACGCCGGACAGCGCGACGATACCGAAGAGGGAGAGCAGCGAAATCGCGAATCCCATGATCAGATGGCCCAGGACCGCCCCCACGATGCCGAAGGGGATGACGCTCATGATGATCATGGGCTGGACGTAGGACTTGAAGGGGATGGCCAGCAGTCCGTAGATCACGAGCAGGGCGACCAGGAATCCGAAGCTCAGGCTTTCGATGGACTCCTGCTGGTTGCGCTGTTGTCCCTCCAGGGTGTAGGTCAGGCCCGGGTACCTGGCCATCAGGGACGGCAGGTACGATGACGTGAGGTCGCTGAGAATGTCATTGGAACTGGCGACGGCGTCGTTCACGTCGGCGGTGACCGTGATGACGCGCTTCCGGTCCGTCCGCCGTATGCTGGAATAACCCCGTCCCATCTCCGCCTGCGCCGCGAGTGAGAAGGGCACTTCGATGCCGGTCGGCGTCCGAATGCGCATGTTTTCCATGTCGCCCAGGGACCGCCTTTCCGATTCGGGATAACGCACCATCACGCGGACGTCGTCACGGCCCCGCTGGATCCGCTGGGCTTCTTCACCGAAGAAGGCTTGCCGGACCTGACGGGACAGCCCCGCCATGGTGATGCCGAGGGCCTCTCCTTCGGGCGTTACGTTCAGCCTGATCTCCTGTTTGCCCGGCCTGAAATCGTCCGCCACGTCCATGACGCCGTCATAATTCGCCACCGTGCCTTTCAACTCGGCGGTAGCCTGCAGCAGCGCTTCGGGATCGGGACTGGACAGTTCGATGTTGATCGCCTCGCCCGCATTGAACAGGGAGGAGGTGAACGAGAGTTCCACCACATCGGGAATCGGACCGATGAGATCCCGCCAGCGGTTAACGATTTCCTCGCCGCTGATGTTCCGGGTTTCCGACGGGGACAGGCCCAGTACGACCTCACCGATGTGGGAGGACCGGGCGGACCCGACTATGCCTCCCGCGTTCTGCTGCGCCCGGGCGGCGTTCGGCTGTTCGCCGATGGCCGCCATGATGTTCCGTATGACCTCGGTATCGCTCCCGGGGTCGTCACGGGCGATTTCGTCGCCGACCTGTCTCTGCAGCAGTACGGCGCTTTCCTCGATCAGCCCGATATACCGGTCGGTGACCTCGGCGGGCGTACCCTCGGCCAGGGTAAGGTGCGCCGAGACGAATTCGTTCTCCACGGTCGGAAAAAACACGAAGCGGAGGATGCCGCCGGCCACGAGCCCGGTGGTGAGGATGATCGCGCCGACGCCAATGGACAGGGTGAGGTACCGCCAGGAGAGTGCCTTCTTCAACAGGGGAACGTAGACGCCGTCCACGAATCGCCGGAGATGCCGGGCAACGTTGTCCTGCAGTTCGTACAGCCACTTGTCGGCGTAGAAGAGCACGAGGTAGAAAGGCCTGACCAGCAGGAACGTACGGGGCAGCGGATTTTCCTTCTTCTTCGGCTGTCCGTGGCGCAGGTGGGTGGGCAGAATGAGCAGGGACTCGATCAGGGAGAAGAGCAGCATGAGGATGATCACGATGGGGAAGATCTCGAAGAATTTCCCCATGAGCCCCTCCACGAAGAACATGGGCATAAAGGCGACGATGGTCGTCAGGACCGCGAAGGTAATGGGCTTGGCGATCCCCTGGACGCCCATCCGCGCGGCCGTCGCGGGCTCCACCCCCCTTTCCTGGTGCGCGTAGATGTTCTCCCCGGCGATGATGGCGTCGTCCACCACGATGCCGAGCACCATGATGAAGGCGAAAAGCGAGAGCATGTTGATGGAAGCGCCCACCAGCGGCATCATCCAGAAAGTGCCGAGAAAGCAGATGACGATACCCAGGGCGACCCAGAACGCCAGCCGGATGCGCAGGAACAGGGCCAGGCAGAGGAATACAAGCAGGAAACCCAGTTGGCCGTTTCTGATCATCAGGTCGAGCCGGCTTTCGAGGAGCCGGGACTGGTCCTGCCAGGTGATCAGCTCGACGCCGTCCGGCAGCTCTGCCTGCCTGGCGGCCACGTACCGGTGCACGGCGCCGGAGACGTCGAGGATGTTCTCGTTGCCCACGCGGAAGACCTTCACCAGGGCGGCCGGTTTTCCGTCGAACCGGGAGAAGACGTCCGTTTCCGCGAATCCGTCGACGACCCGGGCCACGTGGCTGAGGAGAAGCCGCGTGCCGTCGGAGCGGGACCGCAGCACGATCCGGTCGAATTCGGCTCCGACCAGGGCCTGTCCCTTCGATCGGAGCAGGATCTCGCCGCCGGGGGTCTTCACCGAGCCGCCGGGCAGGTCGAGCGAGGAATTCCGCACGGCGCCGACGACCTCGGAGAACGTCAGCCCGTAGCGGCGGAGCGCGGCTTCGGAAACCTCGATGGATATCTCGTACGGACGGACGCTCGCCAGGTTTACATGGCTGATCTCCGGCTGGGACAGCAGGTCTTCCCGGATCTCTTCGGCCAGGCGCTTCATGGACGGCTCGTCCAGCCGCCCGGCCACGGCGACGTCGATGACCTGGCGCCGGAAGATGATCTCCTGGATCACCGGTTTCTCCGTTTCCTCCGGGAAGGTGTCGATGGCGTCCACGCGGGACTTCAGGTCATGGAGCAGCGTGCGGGCGTCGGCGTCGGGGTCCACCTCGACCTGGATCCTGCCGACCCCCTCTGAAGCGGTGGAACTGAGTTTCTTGATGCCGTCCAGGTCCTGAATGGCTTCTTCCACCCGGACGCATACCGCTTCTTCCACTTCGGCCGGCGCCGCGCCCAGGTAGGGGACTGTGATGATGACAATGTCGGTCTCGAACTCGGGAAAGATCTCGACCTTTAACCGGGATATCATCAGCAGTCCGCCCACGATGATCGTCATCATGAGCAGGTTGGCCGCCACGTTGTTCCGTGCGAACCAGGCCAGTACGTAGTTCATCTGCCCGTGCCTTCCTCTTCCTGTACGACGGTTCCGGACGAACTCGATTCGAGTACGCGCACTTCCATGCCGTCCACCTGGGTTTCGAGGGCGGACAGGCAGACGCGTTCGCCGGCCTCGATTCCGCTATGGACGTATACCTGGTCCGACGCTATCCGGAGGATCTCGACACGCCGGAACCGAAGCCGGTTTTCGTCATCGATGATGGCGATCCGGTTTTCGCCATGCATGGCCGTCCGGGGCAATACCGCCACATCGGGATAGCGCTTGCCCAGGATCTCGGCCTCGATGAACATGCCGATGCCCAGGGGTGGCCGGTCGGGATTCGCGCCCCGGCCGTAAGGATTCTGGACCCTGGCTACCGCGTAGACCATCCGGCTCATGGGGTCGATCTCACCCTCCATGCGGACCACCGTGCCGTCCCACCGGTGCCGGCGGCCGGCGAATTCGGCGCTGATCACGACCGGGGGCCCCGCGACGCGGGCCGTCTCGCCGCGGAACTGCATGGGCGTATCGAAGAATGCCAGTTCTTCATCGGGTATGGGCAGTCGTATCTCGGCGTAGTTGATGGCGTAGATGGTCGCCAACGCCTCGCCCCGCCGGAGGAACTGGCCCACGTCCACGTTTTTCTTCCTCACCCTGCCGGCGTACGGCGCGCGGATCTCCGTTCGTTCCAGGTTGAGCTTCGCCTGCTGAAGCGCCGCGACGGACGCTTCCAGGTTGGCCCGGGCCTGGGCCAGTTGAGGTTCTCTCAGGACAAGCGGCATGGGTGCGCCCGATCCCAGCCGGCGCCATTCGTCCTCGGCGAGGCGGGCTTCCTCCTGCTCGATCTGCAGCGCGGTGGCGAACCGGGCCGTATCCGCGGCGGCACGCGTGACCGCCAGTTCCGCGTCGCGCGGGTCGAGGCGCACCAGCAACTCGTCTCTTTCGAAGAACCCGCCGGGAACGAAGGAAGGAGATACGAAGACGATCTGACCGTCCGTCTCGGCCGAAAGCGCGCTCTCGGTCCTGGGCATCACCGCACCCTGGGACCGTACCGTGAGCCGGACCGTGTCCAGCGTCGCGACGGCCGTGCGAACCAGCGGAGGCGGGACGTCCGGCATCCTGCTTTCCACCACGGGCCGGCTGCGGACCAGGAAGACCATGATCAGCACCGATCCCGCGACAATGGCCAGCGGAAGGGATATTCTAAGCCACTTGTTCATCCTCTACTCCTGTAAATCACCTATTTCTTTTATATCGGCGGTCTCCGTTGCCATTCGTTCGAATCCGCCGCCCAGCGCCAGGTAGAGGTCTACCCGGGCGTCCAGCCGTTGACGCCGCACGGCCAGGTACTGTCCCTCGGAATCGAAGGCCCGCCGCTGGGCGTCCAGCATGGTGATCACGTCGCTCAGTCCGCCGTGGTAACGCGATTCCGCCAGTTCACGGGCGGCCGCCGCCTGCGTCGTCGCTTCCAGGAGCGCGGCTTCGCGCCGCCGGAGAAGCCCGTCCGCCGCCAGGGCGGTTTCCACCTCCCCGTAGGCGCGCAGGGCCCGATCCGCGAAGTTCGCCAGGACCTGGTCCCTGTTGGCCTCGGCCAGGTCCACCCCCGCACTGAGCCGCCCGCCCTGGAACAGGGGCTGCAGCAGGCTGGACACGAGGCTCCAGACGATGAAATCGCCATCGAGGAGGTCGGTCAGCGCGGCGGTGGACGTCCCGCCCGAACCGGTCAAGCGGATGGCCGGGTACCGCGCCTTCTTCGCTACGCCGATACGGGCGCCGGCCGCGGCGAGCTGCCGCTCGGCCAGCATCAGGTCCGGCCGGCGCGCGATGAGATCGGCGGGCAGTCCGGCCGGCACGGTCGAGGGTACGGGGGGTAGCTCTGAAGCGATGGCGAGTTCGGCCGAAGGATACCTGCCGAGCAGGATCTCGAGCTGCCGGACGACGCCGTCGAAGGCCTGCATACGCTGGAGGACGACGGCCTCGGCAGCGGCCACGTTGGCGAGCGAAAGGCGAAGGTCGAGGGCGGGTCTGAGTCCGCGCGCGTACCGGTTCTCGATCCGCTCGTTCACCACGCTGAAATTGTCTCTTGTCGCCCGGGCCAGATCGAGTTGGCGGCGGGCTTCAATGGCGGCGAACCACGCCTTGGCGGTCTGGCCGGCCACGGAAGACCGGACGCCATAGAGGTCTGCCTGCGAACCCTGCAGATCCGCCAGCGCGGCCGCCTTGTCATCGCTCAGCCGGCCCCACAGATCGATCTCCCAGTTTATATTCGTCGACACGCCGTAGTTCGTCGACGTCGTCTTCAGCACACCGCCGTTCCCGCCGGGAATCGGGAATCCGATGAAGTTCCGGCGTGTCCTGGTACGGTTGAAATCCAGGCTGACCTGGGGCAGCAGGGGGGCGCCCACGATGCGTGCCTGGGCCCGCGCGGCCTGCATGCGGCCGGTGACCGACTTGAGTTCGAAGTTGCGGGTGAGGGCTTCGTCGATGATCCCGTCCAGCCGGGCGTCGCTGAAATCCGACCACCAGCGCTCATCGATCGTGCCGCCTTCCGACGGCGCGGCGGTCCACTGAAGGGGAACCGGGGTATCAAGGGACGGACGCTGCGGCTTCGGCGCCGAAGCGCAACTCGATACCAGCGCCGCGGACACGAATACGAACACGAGCATGGCCATGGCTGATCGCAAGAAAACCTCCTGGCGGGCGGTGGCGGCGATCCTTGTTATGCGCCTAACCGTACGGACGTCGAACACAGAAGAAACTCGGAACATCCGGTATTTCCGTCAAGGCATTTCATGGTTGGACAGCCCGCGAAATAAACCCTTGCGGCCCATTTCATATATCTGTTGCAATTCGTTCGCGGCATCGTTATATGGTATGCGCCGTAAACGGAATGCGCCGGGTTGACCGGCGGCCCGACGGCCAGGTTGATCGTCGGCCCAGATTGATCGACGGCCCGCCGGCCTGGCGGACCGGCAATGCAGGAGATGAGGCATGGGGGAAAGGCCGCGCGAAGCGAAGAAACCCTTTGTCCTGTGGTTCACCGGGCTGTCCGGATCGGGAAAGAGCACGATCGCGGACCGGGTCCACCGAAGTCTGCAGGAGAGCGGGATCAAGGCGGAAAGGCTGGATGGAGATGAAATCCGGGCCGTTTTCCCCGACACGGGGTTTGACAGACCCGGACGCATGGCCCACATAGCCCGCGTGGGTTTCCTGGCGTCGGTTCTCGAGCGAAACGGCATCTGTACAATCGTGTCGCTCATTTCGCCTTACCGGGAGGCCCGGGAGGAAGTACGGCAACGCTGCGGGCGGTTCATTGAAGTGCACCTGTCCACGCCCCTGGCTGTGTGCGAGGCCCGGGACGTAAAGGGACTGTACGCCAGGTCGAGGCGGGGAGAGATCAGCGGGTTTACCGGACTGGACGATCCCTACGAAGCACCGGAAACGCCGGAATTGCGTATCGACACCTCGCGGCTGACGGCCGCGGAATCCGAGAAGATGGTCATGGAACACATCGCCCCCTTTCTGTAGAATCACCAATGCCACGATATTCCATCTCACACCTGATGCAGCTTGAAGCCGAGAGCATCCACGTCATGCGCGAGGTCGCCGCGGAATTCGAGCGGCCCGTCATGCTGTATTCGGTCGGCAAGGACTCCTCGGTCATGCTGCACCTCGCGCGCAAGGCCTTCTATCCGCAGAAACTGCCCTTCCCGCTCATGCACGTCGACACCGGGTACAAGTTCGAGGAGATGTACGACTTCCGGAGGCGCATGGCCGAGGAATACGAGGCGGACCTGATCGTCCACCGCAACGAGGAAGCCATCGCCGCAGGCGCCAATCCCTACGACCTGGGCACGCAGCGCTGCTGCGGCCTGCTTAAGACGCAGGCCCTGCTCGACGGGCTCAGGGAAGGGCGCTTCGACGCCGCGCTGGGCGGCGCCAGGCGCGAGGAGGAGAAATCGCGGGCCAAGGAACGGTTCTTCTCATTCCGGGACCGGTTCGGCCAGTGGGATCCGAAGAACCAGCGGCCCGAACTGTGGAACCTGTACAACTGCCGCGTCGGCCAGGAGGAATCCATCCGGGTCTTCCCCCTCTCCAACTGGACCGAACTGGACATCTGGATGTACATCCACCGGGAGAGCATCCCGGTCGTACCCCTTTATTTCGCCCGGGAGCGCGAGGTCGTGGTCCGGGGGGAGCAACTGATCCCCCTGGAAGGACAGGCCCGCCTGCTGCCCGGCGAGACCCCCCGCTCCATGGTCTGCCGGTTCCGCACGCTGGGCTGCTCGCCCTGCACCGGCGCCGTCAAGTCCTCGGCGACTTCCGTCGAAGAGATCATCGAGGAAATGATGGTCGAGCGCATCTCGGAACGTTCCACCCGCATCATCGATCACGACCAGGAAGGGTCGATGGAGTTGAAGAAACGGGAGGGCTATTTCTAGAGCCGGTTCAGCCACCGAAGCGGTGGTCCGGCCACTGAAGCGGTGGTCCGGCCACTGAAGCGGCGGTCCGGCCACTGAAGCGGCGGTCCGGCCTCACGACCGGCAGCGCAACCTGAAATGACCGACATCCGGACGTTTTTAACCCAGAACGAAGAAAAGGAACTGCTGCGCTTCAGTACGGCGGGCAGCGTGGACGACGGCAAGTCCACGCTGATCGGCAGGCTCCTGGCCGACTCGAAGAACATCTACGAGGACCACCTCGCCTCCCTCAGGCAGATGTCCCGCAAGGACGAAGCGCCCGATCTGGCCCTGTTGCTGGACGGCCTCAAGGCCGAGCGGGAGCAGGGCATCACCATCGACGTGGCCTACCGCTATTTCTCGACGCCGAAGCGGAAGTTCATCATCGCCGACACCCCCGGCCACGAACAATACACCCGGAACATGGCGACCGGCGCGTCCGGCGCCAACCTGGCGATCGTGCTCGTCGACGCGCGCAACGGCGTGCTGACGCAGACCCGCCGCCACGCCTTCATCACTTCGCTGCTCGGCATCCAGCACCTCGTCGTCGCCGTGAACAAGATGGACATGGTGGATTTCAGCGAAGCGGTTTTCGACGACATCCGCCGTGTCTTCCTGGACTACGCCGCCAAGCTGAACGTGAGCGACATCCGGCTCGTTCCGGTGAGCGCCCTCCTCGGCGACAACGTGGTGGAGAAGAGCGGCAGCATGCCGTGGTATCATGGGCAAACCGTGCTGGATATCCTGGAGGACGTGCAGTTCCTTACCGACCGCAACCTGGTGGACCTGCGCTTCCCCGTGCAGTACGTCATCCGCCCCCACCAGAACGCGCGGTACTACGCGGGTTCGGTGCTGTCCGGCGTGGTCCGGCCCGGGGATGAAGTGCTGGTCCTGCCCGGGCAGAACCGGACGCGGGTGAAGTCCGTGTCCAGTTTCGACGGCGACCTCGATGAGGCCTATCCGCCCATGTCCGTTTCGCTGCAGCTGGAGGACGAGGTGGACGTGAGCCGGGGCGACATGATCGTCCATCCTAAGAACCTGCCCCACGTGGACCGGCGGTTCGAAGCCATGATGGTCTGGATGGGCGAGGCGCCCATGGACCCGTCGCGTCACTACCTGATCAAGCAGACCACGCAGACCGCCCGCGTGAGCATCGATCACGTCGACTACCGCATCGACGTCGATACCCTGCACAAAGTCGACGTTTCCCGTCTTGCGCTGAACGATATCGGACGCGTGGCCCTGACCTCGAACCGACCCCTCTTCCACGACGCGTACCAGAACAACCGGCTGACCGGGAGTTTCATCCTGGTGGACTACCTGACCAACCATACCGTGGCCGCGGGCATGATCATAGACCGGTTGCCGGAAGACCGCGTGCCCATGGACGTGGACGCCGGTTCCGAACCCCGCGCCTCCACGTCGAAGCGATCCAGCCTGGTGGACCCGGATCGGCGTGTCGCGCGTTTTGGACAGAAGCCCTGCACGATCTGGATTACGGGACTGGTGGGATCGGGCAAGTCGGCCGTCACCTTCGGACTCGAGGCGGCGCTGTACGAGGAGGGATACTCGGTGGTGGTGCTGGACAGTTCGGTCGTCCGCAGCGGGCTCAGCCGGGACCTGGGCTTCTCGGCGGCGGACCAGGCCGAGAACCTGCGGCGCGTGGCCGAATGCGCACGGGTGCTCAACGACGCGGGCCTCATTGTCGTCGCCTCCTTCATCTCGCCGAGTGAAGAAGGTCGCCGCCAGGTGGCCGAGCGGATCGGATCCGACCGGTACGTGGAAGTCTTTGTCGACGCATCGCTGGACTGGTGCCGGAAGCACGATACCACGGGCTGTTACGTCAAATCGGACAGGGGTCTGCTGCGCAATCTCGCCGGCGTGGACTACCCCTACGAAAGGCCGCTTGATCCGGAGGTGAAGGTCGCGTCCGAGACCGATCCGGTAGACCGTTCCGTTTCACGCATCGTAGCGGTGTTGAAGGAGAAAGGCTACCTGCTCACCATCCCGCCAGCCCCATGATCCAGTAGGCGGTCTGGGCGACGATGAAAAGCAGGAGGAAGGCGATGGCCAGGGGCATGAGGCCGCTCACCACGGTCCACTTCACGCTCCTGGTTTCCCGGTAGACCGTCCACATGGTCGTCGAACAGGGGTTGTGCAGCAGGGAGAAGAGCATCAGGCAGACGGCGGTGAGGAGCGTCCACCCCTGCTGGTTCACCAGGAGATGCTGCAGTTCGGCCATCGTGTCCAGTTCGATCATCATGCCCGCGCCGGTATAGGCCATGATGATGGTCGGGACCACGATCTCGTTGGCGGGTATGGCGATGATGTAGGCCAGCAGGATCACGCCGTCGAGACCGATGGCCCGGCCCACGGGTTCCAGCCACTGCGAGACCCAGACCGTCAGGCTCTGTCCCCCGGCGTGGATGTTGCTCAGCAGCCAGATCACGCCGCCCGCCGGCACGGCCATGACCACAGCCCGCCACAATACGAAGATCGTCCGGTCGATCAGCGAGGTGTAGAGCACGCGCAGGATGCTGGGACGCCGGTAGGGCGGGAGTTCCAGCGTGAAGCTGCTGGCTTCGCCCCGGAGGAAGGACCGGGACAGCACGGCCGACACCAGCAGGGTCGTCGCTGCACCGATCAGGACGATGAGGACCAGTGAGCCCGCCGCGGCCATGGCCGCGAAGGCCGGCGGGAAGGCCGCCGCCACGAAGAGGGTGGCCAGTATGATCAGCGTGGGCCACCGCCCGTTGCAGGGCATGAAGTTGTTGGTCAGGATGGCGATCAGCCGCTCCCGGGGGGAATCGATGACGCGGCAGGCCACGACCCCGGCCGCGTTGCAGCCCAGCCCCATGCTCATGGTGAGCGCCTGCTTGCCGTGGGCGCCCGCTTTCTTGAACAGGGCGTCGACGTTGAAGGCCACGCGGGGGAGGTATCCCAGGTCTTCCAGTATGGTGAATATGGGAAAGAAGATCGCCATGGGCGGCAGCATGACGGCGATCACCCAGGCCAGTCCCCGGTACACGCCGTGCCAGATGAATCCGGTGACCCACCAGGGCATGCCCAGCCACTCGAAGAGCTCGACGCCGCGCGCACCCAGCCAGAACAGTCCTTCCGCCAGCAGGGAGGAGGGCACGTTGGCGCCCGATATGGTGATCCAGAAGACGACGCCCAGGAGCAGGGCCATGAACGGCAGGCCCCAGATCCTCGAGGTCACGATGCGGTCCAGCTTCTGGTCCCAGGGATAGGAGGCCGTTTCGTCGGTGCGGACCACCTTCCGGGTGATCGCCTCGGCATCCTGGTAGATGGCCTCGACGATTTCATCCCGGTACGATCCGTCCAGGCCTCGTTGCATCTCCTCGACCCGTCCGAGAATGTCCTCGCCGGCCGTGGTTTTTGTCGAAGTCTCGCTCATGATTTCATTTCCCGTCCATTGCACCGGCCTGGATGCCCATCCGGCTGAATTCGCCCGTTTCCAGGGCCCGACGCACCCGGTAGTCGCCGTCGAGCAGCCTGAATGCGATCCAGCGGGGGTTCGGCAGGTCCGGATAGGATGCTTGAAGCATGCCCGTGATTGAATCCACCGTCCGGTCGAGTTCGTCGTTGCCCGTTATGCGCCGCGGCGCGTTCTTTATCTCGCCCTGGATCACGTCGGCGACCGTGCGCATCAACAGGCCCAGTCCCTCTTTCTTCCGGGCCGACACGGGCACGACCGGCACGCCCAGTTCCCGGGAGAGCGAACGGTGATCCACCGAGATCCCCTTGCGCGCGGCCTCGTCCATCAGGTTCAGGCAGACCACCGCTCTTTCCGTGATCTCCAGCACCTGGAGCACGAGGTTGAGATTGCGCTCGAGCATGGTGGCGTCGACGACGATCAACGTGCAGTCGGGGCGTCCGAAGAGGATGAAGTCCCGGGCGATCTCCTCGTCGATGGACGCCGACAGCAGGGAATACGTGCCGGGCAGGTCGATCATCTTGTACCTGCTGCCGTTGAACTCGAAGCCGCCCTCGGCCCGGTTCACCGTCTTCCCGGGCCAGTTCCCCGTATGCTGCTTCAGACCGGTCAAGGCGTTGAAGACCGTACTCTTTCCCACGTTAGGGTTCCCCGCCAGGGCGATGACATAGTCCCACCGGTCCAGCGAAACGCCCATCTGCACCAGGTTCTCCTGCAGCGCGCACGACGCGCAGTCATGACCGGGCGGTGCAGCCGTTCCTTGCGTTCCGGGCGTTCCTTGCGGTGCAGCCGTTCCTTGCGGTGCGGCGTCGTTACTCATGCGTCGATCTCCTGTTCCTTCCGCGGTGCTTTTTCGATCCGGATCAGATCGGACTGTTCACGGCGCAGCGCGATCATCGTATTGCGAACCCGGTAGGCCGTGGGATCGCTGAAGGCGCTTTGCATGACCCGCTCGACGCGTGCGCCGGGCGTGAGGCCCAGGTCCTGGAACCGCCTTCGGGTGAGACCCTGGCAGGCCGGCGCCAGCCCGACGACCCGCCCTGCCTCGCCGCTTTCCAGCGTGGTGAGCGGTACGCCCGCCGGTTCGACGTCTTCGGTGGGCGCCTCCCGCACGGACACGTTCGCGGCCACGACCGGCGCCAGCACGTGTTCGGCGTCCGGCGTGCCGATGACCACCCGCACAGACGACATGTCCACGATCGTGATGACCATCCCGGGATGGAGGTCCTCGGCGATGATCTGGGCGTACACTTCGGGCGGTTCGTCCTCGATATGCACGATCAGCGCCGGAACGCCCGCCGGCCAGTCGACGAGCTTCTGGCTTTCGATTTCCTTCATGTCGCCGGAGGCGTTCGGGATCGGATCCCCCTGGGGATCGAATGCGGGATGGCCCATGTCGGCGTCCATCTTGTCGACCTGCGCCTCGGTCACCGTATGCTCCAGCCGGTGGGCGCGGGCATGGATCTCTTCCCGGGGCACCGAAGTTTCATCGGCGAGATACCGTTCGAACAGCCGGTGGGCACGGACGATCTGGAGCGCCCAACGATGGCCCGCCGCCGTGAGCCGCATGCCCTGGCCCGTCACGACCACGAGGTCGAGTTGCGCCATGCGGTTGACCAGGACCAGCGTGTGTTTCGTCGACGTGCCCAGGGTATTGGAAAGGGACTCCACGGACGCCGGGCGGCCGTCGTGCTGGAACTGGTGCAGATGGGCGAGGGCGTCCTCCACGGCCTGACGGGATTGCAGCCAGCGCCGGCGCCGGATGCGCCAGAACAGGCCGTATTGCGGCACGAAAATTACGCCGGCGACGATGAGCACGATGATACCGGTCATGGGTCTGCCAGCCCTTCGTCGCTTCCTTCGCCGGCCGCCAGGCTTTCGACCAGGACGGTACGCGCGACCTGGCGCCCGATGTGGTGTTCCTCTCCAGCAATGCGCAGGAGCATGGGGCCTTCGAAGGGCTCCTTATTCAGTACCTCCACGGTGTTTTCCGGCCGCAGGCCGAGTTTCGCCAGGTACCGGAGCAACTCCGGATCCGTGTCGGTCACGCGGCGGATGACCACGGTACGGCCGGCTTCCATGTCGGACAGCTTCTCGTGATTCGAGGTGGCGATGGCCCCGTCCTTTGTCGGAATGGGCGAGCCGTGGGGATCCGTTGTAGGATATCCCAGCATGGCGTCTATCTTGTCCTCGAACTCTTCGGAGATTACGTGTTCGAGGCGTTCCGCTTCCGCGTCCACCTGGTCCCACGTAAACCCGAGCGCTTCCGCCATGTACACTTCCAGCAGCCGGTGATGGCGAATGATCTCGAGGGCGATCTTCCTGCCCGCGTCGGTCAGCCTGATCGCCTGGTAGGGCCGGTGCTCGACCAGACCAGACTCCGACAGCCTCTTCATCATGTTGGTGACGGAGGCCGCCGATACGCCCATCCGGTCCGCAACGGCATTGGTAGACGCGGTTTCGGCGTTCTCCTGCAACTTGTAGATGGTTTTCAGGTAATCTTCGGTGGCAGGCGTGGGCATGGGAACATCCAGATACGGCAATGGCATGTTTGGATCGAAACAGTGTCATTTTTAGACAGGGATAAATATATAGTTTGATTATGTATGTGTCAACAATTAGATTGGAAAAAATCCACACTCATCTGGGAGGTCGCCGACAGCCTCGCCCGGACCGGCACCGGCAGACTCGCCCGGACGGGCCCCTGCAGGTCCACCCCTGGAACACGCGTGGAACACGAGCCGGATCGAAACAATCCCCTTGTTTGCGGCCGACTCCCGCCTGTATATTCGAACTGCCGAAACGTTGAAACCCCGTCAGCCAGCGTGATGCGAGCCTGGAGCCGTGATGCCTGACCATAACATTCTCGTCGTGGTAGACGACCTGTTTTTCTCCGTCAAGATCGGAGAGACCATCCGACAGCTTGGCGGCAAGCCGCGCTTCGCGGCGGAAGCGAGCGAAATCTCGGGTGACTCCGAGAGCGGTCCACCCGCCGCGATCATCGTGGATCTCGATCTTTCGCGTACCGACGCCGTGGGCCTGATCTCGCACTTGAAGGCCGGTGAAGCGACCAGGGACGTACCCATGATGGCCTACGGACGGCACACGCGGCCCGAAGCCTTCGTACTTGCCCGGGAGGCGGGCTGCGAACAGGCCGTGCCGAGATCGGAATTCGTGAAAAGGCTGCCGGAATTCGTCGAAGCCTGCCGAGAGAACGTCCGCACCGCGCGTTAAGCACGTTGAAAATGCGCCGGGACGTCAAGACGCGCCGGGACGTTAGGACGCGCCAGGACGGAATCCAGTCATGACCAACAAACAGATCGGCAAGGTACTCAGCCAGATCGGATCACTCCTGATCCTGCAGGGCGAGAACACCTTCAAGACCCGCGCCTATGCGAACGCCGCACGCCGCGTGGAGACCCTCTCTGAACCGGTAGCGGATATGGTGAACGAAGACCGGTTGGGCAAGGTCCCCGGCCTGGGCGCTTCCATGGTGCGCCACATCACCGAACTCGTCCGGGACGGGCAGTCGAGCTATCATCAGACCCTCGTTCAGGAGGTGCCGGCCGGGTTCCAGGAAATGCTCACTATTTCCGGCCTTGGAGCGCGGAAGATCCGGACGATTTACGATCATCTCGACATCGATACCGTGGGGGAACTGGAATACGCCTGCCGGGAGAACCGTCTCGTCAAGCTGGACGGATTCGGCGCCAAGACCCAGGAGCGCGTGCTCAAGGGGATCGACCTGATCAAGCGTTCGCGCGGGTTCCATCTCCTGGACCGGGCGATGAAGGAGGCGAAATCCCTGGCGGACGACCTGCTCCGCCACCCCGACGTCTGGCGCGCCGAGGTCGCCGGCGATGTAAGGCGCAGGATGGAAGTCATCCGCGAGGCAGACCTCGTCGTCGGCCATCCCGACGCGGAGGGGATCAAGCCCATCCTGCATCGTTTCGGAGAGGTGCGGGAGCAGGACGGCCGGGACTTGACCGTCATCGGTCCATCCGGTCTGCCCGTGCGGGTCCACTGCGTGCCGGACGAAACCTTCGCCGTCACGCTGTACCACTGGACGGGCAGCGAAGGCCATCGAACGAGGATCGCCCGGCACGCCGACGACCGGGGGATCACCATTACCGACCGGCACGTCATTCACGACCGCGCCGTGATCCCCTGTCCCGACGAATCCGTGATCTATGACCTGCTCGGTCTTCAGTTCGTACCCCCGGAACTGCGGGAAGGAGGAGACGAGGTCGCCATGGCCGCGGAAAACCGGCTGCCGGAACTGCCGTCGAAGGCGGATATCCTCGGCGTGATCCACAACCATACTTCCTACAGCGACGGGATGCACAGTCTCCGGGAGATGGCCGAGGGCGCTCGTGCGCGGGGGTACGGCTATATCGCGGTCTGCGACCACAGCCGGACCGCGGCCTATGCCCAGGGACTGAGCATCGAAAGGGTCATGGAGCAGCAGGAGGAAATCGACAAACTGAACGCCGGCTATGACGACTTCCGCATCCTCAAGGGCATCGAGTCCGACATCCTCCCCGACGGAAGCCTGGACTACCCGGACGAGGTCCTGGCCTCCTTCGACCTGGTCGTGGCTTCCGTCCACTCCATGTTCAACATGTCCGAAGCGGACATGACCGAACGCATGGTCAAGGCGATCCGGAATCCGCACACGACCATCCTGGGACACCCCACGGGCCGGCTGCTGCTGGCCCGGGACGGCTATCCCGTGGACGTGGCCCGCCTCATCGACGAAGCGGTGGCTCACGATGTCGCCGTAGAGGTCAATGCGAATCCCCACCGTCTCGACCTGGACTGGCGGCATCTCGATTACGGCATGAGCCGGGGCGCCCGGTTCAGCATCGGACCCGACGCCCATCACGTGGATGAACTGGACTACATAGAATTTGGACTCTCCATGGTCCGCAAGGGCGGCGTAACGCCCGATCGACTCCTGAACAGCCTGACGGCGGACGAACTGATCCGGCTGAAAACCGGGAGTCTCAGCACGGCGGCGAGTTGAGCCGTCCGCATGGACTGCCTGGCTCGCCTGGTCCGCCTGACCAGCTAATCCCCGCCTGGTCCGCCGGTCCACCAGTGCCTGCGCAGTCCGGCCTTTTCGGTCAATCCCCCGCCTGTCCCGGCCCGGCCCCCCGGGCCTCAGGCAGTTATACACATCTGACGC